>JAJAZB010000295.1 GCA_026785975.1 Cytophagaceae bacterium
AATCAATAGTGTACGAGGGCATAGGGCATAGGGCAGAGGGCATAGTTTGGTCGTTGCTCTGCCCTATGCCCTCTGCCCTATGCCCTTGAATTTCTTCCCAATTGCCCTGAAACACCAAATTCCCCCCACCCGTACCCGCTTCGGGGCCGATGTCGATGATCTCGTCGGCGCTACGCATCACTTCCTCTTCGTGTTCCACCACGATGACCGTGTTGCCCAGGTCGCGCAGGGCTTCGAGTACCTCCACCAATCGTTGCGTGTCGCGGGGATGCAGCCCAATGCTGGGTTCATCGAGGATGTACATCGAACCCACCAGGGCGCTGCCCAACGAAGTAGCCAGTTTGATGCGTTGAAATTCCCCACCCGATAAGCTGTTGGTCAACCGGTTGAGTGTCAGGTAGCCTAAGCCGACGCGGTCGAGGTAAGTCAGCCGGTTTTCAATTTCGACCAGAATCCGCCGGGCAACATCGAGTTGATGTTGATCGAGGGCCAGGGTTTTGAAAAAACCCAGCGCATCCGCAATCGACATCAGCACCAAATCCGTAATCGACCGTCCGGCGATTTTTACGTAGGCCGCGTCGCGTCGCAGGCGGGTTCCCCGGCATTCGGGGCAGGTCGTTCGGCCCCGGTAGCGCGAGAGCATCACGCGGTACTGAACTTTGTAGGTCTGGGCTTCAACCTCGGCAAAAAAAGCATTCAGCCCGCCAAAATGCTTGTTGCCCGTCCACAGCAATTCTTTCTGTTCCGGCGTCAATTCTTTGTACGCCCGGTGAATGGGAAAATCGAAGCGAATGCCATTTTTGATGAGGGGCACGAGCCATTCACCCATTTTTTCGGTGCGCCAGGGGGCAACGGCCCCTTCGTACACCGAGAGGTTTTTATCGGGAAAAACCAGGTCGGGGTCGATGCCCAGGATTTTGCCAAACCCCTCACAACGCTTGCAGGCTCCGTAGGGATTGTTGAAACTGAACAGGTTGAGTGTCGGCTCCTCGAAGAGAATGCCGTCGAGTTCAAACTTGTCGGAAAAGCGTCTTTTTTCGACGCCTACAATCTCCACGTAGCAAGTGCCTTCGCCTTCAAAAAAGGCGGTTTGTACCGAGTCGCTGAGGCGAAACTGCGTTTCCTCGTCGGGCTGTCCGTCGGCATCGTGTTTAACGGCCACCCGGTCGATCAGGATTTCAAGTTCAGCCTTTTCAAAACGGGCCAGATCCGCCTCACTTTCCATCAATTCCTCCACTTGCTGCACCTGCCCGTCGGCCAGGATACGCGTGAAGCCTTTTTGAAGGAGAATATTCAGTTCTTCTTTCAGCGGACGACCCGGCCCCGACGCGCCCGCTGTCTGGTGCATCGGGGCCACGACCATGACGCGCTGCCCATCGGGAAAATTCAGGAGATAATCGACAACGTCGGAAACGGTGTCTTTGCGCACCACGTTCCCCGAAACGGGTGAGTAGGTAATGCCGATGCGGGCAAAGAGCAACTTGAGGTAATCGTAAATTTCCGTCGTCGTGCCCACTGTGGAGCGGGGGTTTTTAGTGGCTACCCGTTGCTCGATGGCGATGGCGGGCGACACCCCCCGGATGTAATCAACGTCGGGTTTTTCCATCCGGCCCAAAAACTGTCGGGCGTAACTACTCAGACTTTCGACGTACATCCGTTGCCCTTCGGCGAAGAGCGTATCGAAGGCCAACGACGATTTGCCGCTTCCCGACAAGCCCGTAATGACAACCAGTTTATTGCGGGGAATGGCAACATCAATGTTTTTAAGGTTATGAACTCTGGCCCCCTTGATAAGGATAAACTCCTTTGGGTCAAGGTCTTCAACCGGGGGGCGCGGTGTACTCACTTGAGGTTGATTCATCCCGCAAAGGTACGGATTTCAGGGTTGAAAAGCACGTTAGCGGGTAAACAACGGCGATATGTCCTGTTCTCTCAACCAGGAGAACTACCCCTGTCTGGCCCAATATTTTTAAATATTTCCCTTGAAAAAGTCAGTTTTTTTAGATAGAATTGCAGAAACAATAATTGTCTTACTAACTTTTGTTAAAAGCAATTAACTATGCCCTGCTACCATCACCTCGGTCAGGTTCCCGCCAAACGCCACACCGTGTTTGAAAATCCGGCTGGAGGAGCGTCCACTCCGGGAGCGTCCACTCCGGGATATTTTTACGAAGAACTTTTCGGTACTATTGGCTTCGAGGGCATGGCCTCGCTGCTCTACCACGTACACCGGCCCACGCAGGTGAAAGCCATTCTGGGTAGCCAGGATATTACGCCCAAAATCGCGGTTCAGAAAAGCGTGACGGCGCGCAAACTCGTCGGATTCAACGCCCCGCCGCAGGCCGACTGGCTCGATAGCCGCACACCGTTGCTTGTCAACAACGACGTTCACATCAGCGTGGCGGCTCCGCGTCAGTCGCTCACGGATTATTTTTATAAAAACGCCGATGCCGATGAACTGCTGTTCGTTCACCGGGGCAGCGGGCGGTTGCGGACCATGCTGGGCGCTATTCCATTTAGCTACGGCGACTACCTCATCGTGCCACGCGGCATGATTTACCAGATTGAGTTTGCTCCGTCCGAGCAAGAGGAGGATTTACCGCGATTTCTAATTGTTGAATCGTTTCACCCGATTTACAGCCCTAAACGCTACCGCAATCATTTCGGGCAAATGCAGGAACACGCCCCGTACTGCGAGCGCGATTATAAACTGCCGCAGGATCTCGAAACCCACGACGAGACGGGCGATTTTTTGATGAAAATCAAAAAGCAGGGCGTGTTGCACGACGTCGTGTACGCCACGCATCCCTTCGACGTGGTCGGTTGGGACGGCTACCATTTTCCCTGGGGCCTGTCCATCCACAATTTTGAGCCGATCACGGGGCGCATTCACCAGCCCCCGCCCGTACACCAAACCTTCGAGACCTCGGCTTTTGTCGTGTGTTCGTTTGTCCCGCGTTTGTACGATTATCACCCCCGCGCGATTCCCGCGCCGTACAACCACTCGAACATCGACTCCGATGAGGTCATTTATTACGTCGATGGCGACTTCATGAGCCGCAACGACATTGCTCCGGGGTATTTCACGCTGCACCCCGGCGGCATTCCGCACGGCCCGCATCCCGGTGCGATGGAGCGCAGTCTGGGTAAAAAAGAAACCCGCGAACTGGCCGTCATGGTCGATACCTTCCGCCCGCTGATGCTAACGGAAGCCGCCATGAAACTCGACGACGGAAAATACTACCAGTCCTGGCTGGAGGAGGCTCACAATCCACCGACCGGGAACAAAGCTATTCATCAATAAACCTTAAAACCGACCAGGAGGTCGGGGAAATCTATGTTGCACAACCTCCCCGCCGAACCCATGCGCCAGAACTACGCGGCTTACACGCCCGAGGACTTCGGGGTGTGGCGCATTTTGTACGAGCGCCAGATGGCCCAATTGCCGCCCATTGCCTCGCGGGCCTACCTCGACGGAATGAAAAACGTGCAGTTCAGCGCCGATAAGATTCCCAATTTTGAGGAAACCAACCGGCTGCTAAAACCCCTGACGGGTTGGGAAATTTTCGTGGTTCCGGGCTTAATTCCGAACCGGCCTTTTTTTGAACTGATGCAGGCGC
>JAJAZB010000296.1 GCA_026785975.1 Cytophagaceae bacterium
GCGAACAACTTTGGGTACGTCTCGGCTTTGTATTTCTCAAACGCCTGTTTTTTAAAATGGTCATCGCCGATAAACGTCGCCACCTGGTGAAAGGCGTTGGCGTCCATGTAACCGGGAATTGGCTGAATCATGCCCAGTTTTTCGTCGAGAAACACCGTCGTCGGGTAGCTCATCTGGTTGTTCATCAGGCTGGCGGCCAGTTGGTGGTAGCCCTTCTGACCCTGGGCCACGAACACAAAATTCTGCTCACCCAGTTTGATGGGCGCGCGCTGTTCGGCGTTGAGTTTTACCGCGTAAAATTTGCGATTGATGTACTCGGCGACCTTCGCCTCCCGAAACGTATTTTTGTCCATCACCTTGCACCAGCCGCACCAATCGGTGTATACGTCGATGAGCAGTTTCCGGGGGGCTTTTTTATTTTTGGCAAACGCTTCCTCGATACTCATCCACTGGATTGCTCCTTTGGGTTCGGCGTGGATACGAGCCTGACGCTTAGGCAGAAAGGCGGTCAATCCAAAACCCGCCAGCACGAGAGTGGCGGCGATTGCTAAGTTTTTCATAGGAAACAGGGCTTACCGATTCAAAAGTAATGAAAAATCGTTTTGAAAATCTGCGTACAAACCACGGGCCAGAAACGCTAAGCGGGGTGAAACTGGTTCCAATGCCAAATTGCCAATCCCGGTCCGGGGAAACATAACCAGCCAGGGATTAGCAAATGCAGGCGGAATTACGGCCCGCTTTTTCGCGACGATATACGTTATGGAGCGATTTTTTTGGAATATATTCTCGTTGCTCAAAAGATAACCGGTATGATTAAGAAAATGTACTCCGTTTTTGTGGCCGACGATGATCCCGACGAAGACATTTTGTGGGAAGAAGCGGTTGCCCTTCATGGCCAAAATCGGGTCCATTTCAGGTTTTTCCCCGATGGCAACAATCTGATCGAGTACCTGGAGGGCCACCCCGAGGATAAACCTACGCTGGTGATTACGGACCTCAATATGCCGATTAGCAGTGGATACGTGGTGTTGCAGCATTTGAAGTCGGATCCCGCTTTAAAGTCAATTCCTGTGATTGTAGTGACTGGCCTTCAGGGTATTGCCGTGCAGGAAATCGATACGATCATTGCGCTGGGGGCTATGGCCTTCGAGCAAAAACCAGCCTCATTCGACGAGTACATTCGGCTACTCGATACCGTCATTGGCTTGTGCGAAAATCTGGATACTTCTGAGGTTGAGAATTCTGAATAAAGAAACAGGCCGGGAAACTTCCCGGCCTGTTTAGCCCATCTCACTTGCTGTCAAAATTAAAAGAAACATTTGCTTAGTTCAACGGCCCCTGCGTGATGTTGGCCGTGTTGTTGTTGCCAAACTGACGGAATTGTACGGTGTTTCCGTCGCCAGTTTGAGTAAGTGCCAGCGAATTGCCGCTGCCAAGTTGTAAGGCCCGGGTATCGTACGGCGCGTCGGCTTCCAGTCCTCGGAGTCGGTTGCCGTCGCCTTCCTGGAGCACGGTAGCGGTGTTGAGCGGTCCGGCGCGTTGGTACAAAATAGCCTCGTTGGAACTGCCGACTTGAGTAATACTTGCCTCATTTTGACTACCGTATGATTGATGCGTTTCTGCCCGGTTTTGATCCCCGGTTTGCGTGACACGGCCCCAATTGAGGTCTCCATTCTCAGCAGCAGCATAGCCGGTGTTGCTATTACCGGTTTGAGTAACGCTGAATTGGTTGTTGCTGCCGTTAGCCACGTAAGCATAGCCGAGGTTGCCGTTGCCAAGTTGGGTCACGCTGGTTTCGTTGTTGATGCCTACGGACGAGTGGGCATAGCCCGCGTTGTTATTTCCAATTTGGCTCAGGCTGGCTTGATTATCTTCCCCTTGGTAGGCGTTGACAAAACCGAAGTTGTAGTTTCCATCCTGAATGAGATTCAACCGAGTTTTTTCGCTGTTTGTTGCCGTGACTGAACCATTATTGCCGTCTCCGTTCTGGGTAAGACTAATTTGGCTCTTATCGCTATTGTCTGCCCGAGCGTAGCCAAAGTTACCGGTACCATTCTGCGTAAACCCAATTTGATTGTGGGCACTGCGCAGGTACGCATAGGCAAAACCCGTATTGCCGGTCCCGCTTTGGGTCAAACTGATCCGGTTGTTGTCGCTGTAGTTGGTTGCGTAAGCCGTTCCGGTGTTGCCGTCGCCGCTCTGGTTGAGGCTAATCTTGTTGTGATCACTCCGCGAGAGTGCGTACACTGAGCCATTATTATAATTGCCGACCTGCGTGAGGAACGTCTCGTTTTGATAATGATCGGTTTTTACCGATGCATTATTCCCGCTACCCGTGATGGCGATACCTCCTTTTTGGTCGTGGCCCACTTGCTCGAAGAATACGCTGTTGTTGTCACCCGAAACCAGGATCGACCCAGTGTTGGCGCTGCCTTTTTGAGTGACTACTGGAGCCTGATTGCCATTACCATTTTGGCTGAACGACAAGGAGTTGTTCTGTCCATAGGCTGTGCTGAAGGCGGCTACGGCGACGAGTGATGCGAGTAAGTTTTTCATGATAAACAGATGTTAAAACGTGATACAGAACCGAAGTCTTTGGTTATGTATCCCGGCGGGAAGAGGTAGGTTAACAGGGCGGGGAAAGAATTTCTTTTGCGGGCTGGTGGGGGAGGAGGGA
>JAJAZB010000297.1 GCA_026785975.1 Cytophagaceae bacterium
CCTGATATTTTTTATAGATATGGGGATTTTGAAAATGAATATTTTATTAATATTATTACAAAAAGAACGTTATATTTTAACCATCCTAAAAATTTCTCTGATTTAAATGATTGTAGTTCAAGAATATATTTTGATAAAGATAAAATTACTGATTGTTATTCGAAATTTTTCCTGCAAAACCCTCTTTGGAAGCGAGATATGGCTAATTCACTTGCAAGATATAATTATAAAATGAATTTCGGAGATGCTGAATTGAAAAATGAAAGGATGAATGAGTTTCATAAAAGATTTAATAATATCTTAGGCATTCTATGTACAACAGACAATAACAATAACCCATATTTGTGGCAAAAATACAGCAATTCTTTTAAAGGATTTTGCGTTGGTTTTGATATGAAAAATCAAATTTTATGGAATAGTGGGTTTTCATTAAATAAGGTTGCCTATTGGGATGAACTACCAGTATTAGAATACCCATTTTACGAAATTGAGCAAGAATCAGACGATCCTCTCAATTCGCAATTTTATCATTTTCTATTAGAATTTATTTTCAATAAACTGAAAATAAGTCAGGATGAAGTATACAAACTTGAAAAAGAATGGAGATTTGCAAAATTATTGATAGCAGAAAAACCAGGTATAGGTACGGAATTACAAAGAGTCTTTCAACTTCCATCTCATGCATTTCGTGAAATTATTTTTGGTTATGAAATGCATAAAAGTGTAAGAATGAACATAAAGAAGATAGCGGAACAGCAAGGGTTAAATGTGGAATTTAAAGTAGCCGTTCCAAATATTAACAATACAGTAACCATCGAACCTGAATCATGACCAGCCTACTCGACACAAAATTCAAAACCGGCGAAGGCGGCATCCTGCTGACCAGCGCCGAAGATTTGCTGAACTGGGCGCGGCTCAGTTCGCTCTGGCCCGTGGGTTTTGGCATTGCCTGCTGCGCCATCGAAATGATGCAAACCTACGCCTCCGGCTACGACCTCGACCGTTTCGGGGTGTTCCCGCGCCCATCCCCGCGCCAGTCGGACGTGATGATTGTGGCGGGGACGGTGACGTTCAAAATGGCCGACCGCATCCGTCGTCTCTACGAGCAAATGCCCGAACCGCGCTATGTGATTTCGATGGGCAGTTGCTCCAACTGCGGCGGCCCGTACTGGGAGCACGGTTACCACGTGGTCAAGGGCGTGGATCGGATTATTCCCGTGGATGTGTACGTGCCGGGCTGCCCGCCCCGCCCCGAAGCGTTGATTGGGGGTTTTCTGAAGTTGCAGGAAAAAATCCGGGGCGAAAGTCTGGTGGCACCGGCGGCGTTGCTGGCGATGGAAAACGCGCAGGGAGCAGTTTGAAAACTTTGCCAAAGTCGGTACCATCGTACTACCTTCAACCGAATTACTCCATTCGCCTAGTACCGGTTGGTTTCTCCATTAACAACCTCAACAACACGCCATTAGTCCAGCCGAAGCCGTCTTGCAAGGGATATTCCCCGCCGCCCGCCTTCAGGCTTTGATCGTCCACGTTGTATTTCTCCACCATTTTTCCGGTGGCTTTGTACACGCGCAGGTTGGCCGTTACCCAGTTGGTCTTCACCTGTTCGGCCAAATCGTTTTGGTTGTACCGGCGCAAACCCTCGATGGCGACCCACTGCAAGGGTGCCCAACCGTTGGGCGCGTCCCACTGCTGACCCGTGTTGAGCAGCGTCGTATTCAACCCGCCGGGTTTCAGGAATCGTTCTTTCAACATACTCGCTACGGCCTGCGCTTCTTCGGGCGTGGCCATGCCCACGAAGAGCGGAAACACCCCCGCCAGCGTGAGCGCATCGGTTTGTGTTTTGGTTTTCCAGTCGTAGTCGAAGAAAAACCCTTTTTCCGGATTCCAGCAGGAAGCGATGATCGCTTGGCGGCGCTTCTCGGCCAGGCGCGTAAAACTATTCGTCCAACGCTCATCGCCGGTTTGGCGGTAGGCATCGGCCATCGTTTTTTCCAGCACGTACAGCAGGCAATTCAAATCGACGGGGACGATGTCGGTCGTGTGGATGGTTTCGAGCTTACGCCCGTCGGCCAGCCAGCGGCTGCTAAAATCCCAGCCCGACTCGGCCCCCGAGCGCAGGTGGCGGTACACCTCGCCGACCGGACGCCCCGAACGTTTGGCCACGGCCACGTCTTCTTTGTAGGCTTCGGGGCGCGGGGTGGCGAGGTCGTCGCAGTACCGGTTGACGGTAACGCCTTCGGGGGTGGGGACGGCGGACGAGGGTACTCCCGGTAGCCTGACCGTGCGGCGGTAGGCCGTCAGGCGGGCCAGCGAATCGTTGGTTGCTTTCGCCTGCTCGTCCGAATCGGCGCCCATCCAGTAGTAATATTCGCGCTGGAGTTGCGGCAGGTACCGGGTCAATGCGGTCGAATCCTGTTCTGCCACCAATTGGACCATCAGCGCGAAAAATGGGGGTTGCGACCGGCTCAGGTAGTAGCTGCGGGTGCCGTTGGGAATGTGGCCGTAGGTGTCGAGCAAATGGGCGAAGTTATCAACCATGTGGCGCACGGCGGTGTCCTGTCCGGCGGCTTGCAGGCCCAGCAGGGTAAAATAGCTATCCCAATAGTACATTTCGCCGAATCGCCCGCCCGGCACCACGTAAGGTTTGGGCAAGGCCAATCGCGACCCAACCTGGTCCGAGGGGTCCGCTGGCCTAGTCAGCACCGGCCAGAGGGCGTTGATGTGTTCTTCGGCGGACTGCGACGGGTCCGATTTGTAGCCACTGGCCGGGGTTTCAGGCAAACTGAAATTTTCGCTCACGAAAGTTTTCAGATTGAAGCCCGGCTTATCTTTTTCGCCTTCGTAAGCGGCTAAAATTTCGCTTGGGGGTCGTTTAGGCTCACAATCAGGAAAAGTTTTGGAATCGGGAAAAATGGCCTTCAACTGGACTTCCTCAAACAATTTCCCGTACTGTTCGTCGGGGCCGGGGTAGGTTTTGGTTTCAGGCGTTTGGCGGCAGGCGGGCAACACTAAAACGAGCAGCAGAAAACAGGCAATGGATTGCTTCATGAATCGAATAATCAAAAAATTGACCGCCAACTTAATCAAAAAAAGCTCCGGTTTAATGGCGCTTTTTTGATTTTTAAACAAAGAAGTTGTTTA
>JAJAZB010000298.1 GCA_026785975.1 Cytophagaceae bacterium
GGGTTGAATCACCCAGGCCAATGAGTTCGCGGCGGCGACCCGCGTAGAGTTCAAACCGCCCGTATTTTACTTTTAAATACGCCTCAGGCAACAGGAGTTGCGTGATCGCCCCCGCGTTGACAACGGCGCTGACGCCCGCGCCCCATTGCAGCTTTCGGCGGGCGTTGGGCAGGGTATCGTGAACGTATTCTTTTGAAAAACCGGCCCGCAGGGTGCCAGCCGGGGAGGTGAGCGGGGAAATGCCGGATTGGTTGGCCTGTAACCAGAATGGTGTGGCTGAGGTCGAGGACAAAAAACCTCCCAACTCGACTTCGGCCCGGAGGGTGGTTTTTTTACCCAACATCTGCGCGTTGCAGAAACCACTTGCCAATAGGCTAAGTGCGGCCAAAAAAGTAATCAGGTTCAACCGTCTTTCAGTAATAGTCATAACTAAATCTCAATATTGAGCCATGCGCGATTACTGCTAAAGCCCGCACCGATGGCTTAGGGAGATAAAGTTAGGTAATTACTCCATTGGGGGCCGAATAAGAATAGAAGATTTTAACTGCTTAAGCACAGCACAACTCGTCTGCTGTCCTATCAGAGTGAATATTATAAAGGGGAAATTAGGCTCGGATGAATACCTTTGGTAACAATACCTTCCAATTAATTTACAAGCGAGAATTTATGGTCAGTCAGAGAACTGGCCACGGTAAAAGGAAGTTTTTCTCACTGGCATTGGAAGGTTTCCTCCACCGCAATCCCGTTTTGGGTAGACCCAAGCACCATTTTTGTATCCGTCATTTCTTTAATCTCCTTAGTCCAGACATTAAAGAAAATGAACTTAAAATTTCTTGCGTACGTGAGGAAGATTTTACCATTCTCCGTTTTACAACTCCAATACCCATTGAAGCGTCCGCACAGTGGGCAAATACACACCTCAGTTGCTTCTTTCTTATCGAGGGTCGAAGCGTATAGTGTTGGCGAAAACTTTATCTGAGTTGTTCCCTGACCTCCTGTGTCACAGTCTGAGTAGGGCGCGCTCCTCGAACTGACAACCCCATTCTCTTTCGTGCTAACGATCTTCCAGCCATTGGGGCAGGCCGTCAGGACCAGCGTGACTTTTTCGCAGGTAAGGGGAATCACGTGGTCTTCGAGTCGGCAAGACCAGGGGAACAGTGCCAGCAGGACGTAGCAAGTGAATACGAGGGTTTTCTTGAAAAGCGTTTTTCTCATGATTATCGCGAGTAGGCCACAGGACAGGCCGTGATTAAATCATTTTTCACAATGCGTGTCACAGTCTCCGCAGCAGAAAGCCTTCATTGGGAGTTTGCAATTAAATAGTCTTGGTAACGGATGAGGGCTAACGGCAATACCTGGACAGGTGCAGGAATATAGGCTTACAGCCACAAAATCGGCCTTTTTTACGTTCTTGCAAGGATGGTCAGCTAATAACTGGTCTTCGCAAGACCAAAGAAACATTGCCAGCAGGGTGTAACAGGCGAACGCGAGGGTTTTCGTGAAAAGCATTTTTTTCATGGCTATGGAAGGATTGAAAATGGGATTGAGTATTTACAAGCATGAATAGCAATAAATCCACAAAGGTCCGGCCAGGCGACGTTTTTTTTAATACAACTTCTGGGTACCCAGCCCATTGATTGCGCGAATCGGCCTGCAAACCAGACATTTTACACTGACGGTTCGGTGTAAACGAGTGCCGGAAGGGCTTTCACTCAACTTCGTCTTCCACTTCCCGGTGCCGTTCGGCCAGTTTTTTCAGCTTTTGCAAACAATCACACTTGCGCTTTTTGGCCGACTCCCCATTGGGCAAACCGACTTGTTCGGCCACGTCACGCATGGAAAGCCGCTCGAAGTAGTACAGAAGCAGAATCCGACGACACCGCTCATCGAGTTGGTCGATCATCCGCCGCAGGAAAGCATCCTGGCGGGCCTCGTTAGAGAATTCTTCTGTAGGGTAGTCGGTCGTATTGGATAATTCCTGGAGTGGTTCGTGAAGGCGTAATTGATCGCACCACTGGTTTTTGGCCAGTTTGTACAGATATGTGCTCAATTTACCGCTGAGTTTGGTTAGCCGCCCGGCAGTCACGTTGCGGTAAAAGGCCAGAATTACTTCCTGGTAGAGGTCCTGAGCGTCCTGAAGGGTTCCGCTGTTTCGGATGACGTACTGCTGAATGCGTTGCCGGTGAATTTTATAAACTTCTTCCAACGCCGTTTGGTCTCCTTTTCCGATGCGGTTAATTAGTTCAAGATCGGTCGGTCGTAGTTTCGGCCCCATAGTCTCGCGCCATAATGGGCTGAAATTAATTATATTTTATCATTAAATACTCTATCGAATACTCAAAAAAAGTAAGTATTTTTCTCTACAAAATGGTAGTCAATCCTGAATAGTGTACGCATTCGTCAAAATCACCGCACAACCTGACGTCGCGACTTCGCCGTGTGCGTTTTTGCAACGGTCAACCTTCGGGCACGATGCCCGATTCGATGATTGATGAAGTTCCGGCAGGGGGTTTCAATCCAGTAAAAGCATGCTGTTGATACCAGAACAAGCACTAGGGCAGAAATGTAGAAACGCAACGTCGGGTCGGCGGGCAACGACAGGAAATCGAACGCGCCCGCCAGGTAGAGAAAGACCGGAACCTGTAAAATATAAACCCCGTAACTGGCCTCCCCCAGCACCACCAATGGCGGCCTGGGGAGCAGCCGCGTGACCACCCACGACCGACTCCGGGCGCACCACCAAATGATGCTGGCAAACACTGGATTCATAAATGCGCCCAGGTATGCCTGCAAACCGGGCACCAGCACCACCAACCCGATGCAACTCAGTGCTAAGGCACCCAAAGCCCATTGCCAGCGTCGGGCATCGGCCAATTCCTGTCGGGCGGCACCCCGCTGGGCGGCACCCCGCCGGGCCGTTTTCAGAAACAGTACTCCCGTGGTGAAGCCAAAAATAAAGACGTTAAAGTTCATCAGCGGAAACTGTAACCAATAGTCGCCGGGGCGAATGAGGGCCATTTGGAAAACCAGCGAGAACACCCAAATCCCCAGGGCAACCGCCA
>JAJAZB010000299.1 GCA_026785975.1 Cytophagaceae bacterium
ATAACCTAATAACTTTCACTTCTTAGAAACCCTGCTCTTTATTCACGTTCTTTCGGGCGATATTTTTTGTCAGCCATAGCGCGGTAGCCCTGGATTGAAAATGACCCACAAATACACCTTCAGCGGCCACGATAGCTTTCAGTGTCGGTTGTTTTGGCTTAAAAAAGGCTACGATTTTTTGCAGAAGGGCCACGCCTTCAGCGCCGACGACGCCCCGGTGCGGCTCGGTGTTGGCAACAACATGGTGCGCTCCATCCGGTACTGGCTGCGGGCCTTCGGGCTGACCGACGAAGCGGATCAACCCAGTCAACTGGCCCGTTTGCTGTTTGACGAAACCCGCGACGACCAACCCGCCCTCGACCCGTTTCTGGAGGATCAAACGACGCTGTGGCTGCTGCACTACCAACTCATCAAAACGCGCTACGCCTCAACGTACTGGCTTATTTTCAACGAGTTGCGTAAGCGAAAGATCGAATTCAGCCGGGAAGATTTCATCCGGTACGTTTCGGTTAAAGCCGGGCAGGAGCAGTTTAGCGCCAACCCCGGCACGGTCGGCGACGACTTTGTGGTTTTTACCAAACTTTATCTGCGGGGTACCAAACAAAGCAAGGAACGCGAAGACAGTTTTTCGGGCATCCTGACCGAATTGGACTTGCTCCAAACCCTTGAAAAAAAATCGGAAGACGGCAAAACGACTTTCTTAGCCTATAAAATTGAACCCGCCGAGCGGGAAGAAATTCCACCGGAGTTGTTGCTTTATTGCCTGCTCGACACCCCCCGGCTTGGCCTGTCTATCAGCCTGGAAACGCTCGAACACGAGCCGGATATGCCCTGTGCCGTGTTTGCCATGAATCGCGCCGGGCTGTTGCAGAAAATCGAAGCCCTCACCGCCCGTTATCCCTTCGTGACCTACCGCGATCAGGCCGGGGTGCGCGAACTCCAATTCAAGGAAAAACCGACCGACCCATTTCTACCCCTCCGCCAGCATTATGCCCCAAGCCTCGTTTAGTCCGTCGGTCAATATCATCCGCGATGCCGGGCGCCCGCTGACGTATTACCCGACTGACAACACCCGGCGCGTGGTGTCGCAATTGATTGCCGATTACCACACCGGCATTCGGGCTTTCACACTCATCGGCTCGTACGGCACGGGCAAAAGTGCCTTCCTGTGGGCGTTGGAGCAGAACCTGCTCGCCCAACAACCGTACTTCCGGCCTACACTCTTTGGCAATGGCCCCACTGAAGTGTTGCGGGTGGTGGGTGAATACGCCTCCCTCTCGCGGGTACTCGCCCAACGCTGCGGCCTTGCTGCCGACGCGAACAGCACCGACATCCTGGCCGAACTGTACGCCCAACACCAAACCGCCCTGACGACCGGGCGGCTGGTGGTTCTGGTGGACGAGTTCGGGAAGTTTCTCGAACACGCGGCTCAACACGACCCCGGCGCGTCGGTGTATTTTCTCCAGGAACTGGCCGAATTTGCCAACGACCCGCGCCACAACGCCCTGCTGCTCACGACGGTACATCAGAACGTCGATGCCTACGCCTTCGGGTTGAGCAAGCCGCAGCAACACGAATGGAGCAAGGTGAAAGGCCGTTTCCGCGAAATCACGTTCAATGAACCCGTCGAGCAGTTGCTTCGGTTGGCGGCTACGCACCTCCAACACCGCCCAACCTCCCCGCACGAACTGGTGGCCGTGGCCGAAACCGTGCTGCTGGCCACCGACGCGCGGGCCTTCGACCTCAGCCCGGCCTACGCCAGCGAAGTGGCCGAGGGGCTGTTTCCGCTGGATATTCTGGCGGCCAACGTGCTGACCATCTGCCTTCAACGCTACGGGCAAAACGAACGGAGTTTGTTTTCGTTTCTCCAGGCCTCCGACCACACGAGCCTAAAGCGGGCGGCCCTCGACAACGGGTTTTACCACCTCGGTCACGTGTACGATTACCTGTTCTTTAATTTTTACACCTACCTGCACTCCAAATACAACCCCGACTACGCGGCCTGGTCGGCGATTCGGGGCAGTCTGGAGGAAATCGAGCGGGTGTTTGGCGAGGCGGTTTCCGAGTACAGTTTGTTGCTAAAAACCATTGGATTGCTCAACCTGACCGCCGCGCGGGGGAGTGGGCTTACCCCGAAGTTTCTGACGCAGTACGCCCGCACGGTGCTGGGCATTGCCGAAGCCGGGCCGCTCATCGAGTCACTCAAACGGAGCAAAATCATTCTTTACAAACCGCACGCCAAGCGGTTCGTGCCCAACAACGGCACCGATCTCGACGTGGAAGCGGCCCTGATCGAGGTCGCCGACCGGGTCGAGCGTAGCAACGCCGTGGCAACGTTGCTCAAACGCTACGACGACCTGCCGCCGGTGCTGGCCAAAGCCTACACCTTCGCCACGGGCACGCCCCGGCTGTTTGAGTTTGTCATCACCGATGAACTCCGCGCCGATCAGCCAAGCGGCGAGGCCGACGGATTTATCTACCTGATTTTCAACGAATCCCTGACGATGGATGCCGTCCGGGCCTTTTCGGCAGCGCAGTCCGACGCGCTGCTTTACGTGCATTACGCCAACGTCGGGGCCATTACCGACCTGCTTTTTGAACTCGAAAAACTCCAGCAGGTCAAGGCCGACAACGTGGACGACCGGGTGGCGGTGCGGCTCATCGAAGAATCCATTGGGGCCACGCGCAATACCCTCAACCACCTCATGCTGGGGCAATTGTACAACGGCTCGGCGCACCTGCGGTGGGTGTGGCAGGGGGCGGTGCGGCCCCTGACCTCCAAGCGCACGTTCAACCAACTACTCACGGAGGTATGCCAGGCGGTTTACCCGGACGCCCCGACGTTTTGGAACGAGTTGGTCAACAAGCACCGCATCTCCAATTCGATTTTCACGGCCCGGCGCAACTACCTCAAAGCCCTCGTCGCCCATTGGGACAAGCCGGAGTTGGGCTTTGAGAAAAGTAAATTTCCGCCTGAAAAAACTATCTACCTCACGCTGTTGAAGGCCAACGGCATTTCGACTTACTCCGGCAATCGCAACGAGCAGCACCCCGACCCCAACCGGTTTGGGCCGTTGTGGGCCGAATCGGAGGCCTTTCTAACGAGTGCCAAAGACCGGCGGCGGCGGGTATCGGGCTTGTACGAACGGCTGTCGCGCCCGCCGTTCAAGCTTAAACAGGGCTTTCTGGATTTTTGGGTGCCCACGTACCTCTTCCTGAAACGCGATGATTTCGCGCTTTTTGGGGAGAAAGGGTACGTGCCCCAACTCTCCGACGAAACCCTCGATCTGGTCATCAAATACCCGGACGCCTATGAAATCAAAGCCTTCGACATCGAAGGTGTCAAGCTCGATTTGTTCAATAGCTACCGGACGTTTTTGCAGCAGCAAGACAAACTGTTCGTCGACAACTCAACGTTCATCGAGACCATCCGGCCCTTCCTGTCGTTCTACCGCCAACTACCCGAGTACGCCAAACACACCCGCCGCCTAAGCAAGGAAGCCCTGGCGATTCGGGCGGCGATTACCACCGCGACCGACCTCGAAAAGACCTTTTTCGAGGATTTTCCCACCGCCCTGGGCTACACCATCCAAACCCTGCTTGGTTCGTCGGAACAACTGGCCGGGTACATTCAGGATGTGGAGCAGGCCGTTCGCGAAATCCGGCATTGCTACGCCGAGTTGCTCAGCCGTTTCGAGCAGTTTATTCAACGCGACATTGTGGGCGGGGAACTGCCCTTTACCGAGTACAAAGCCCATTTGCAGGCCCGTTACGCGCGGTTGAGCAGCCCCCTGTTGATGCCCAACCAACGGGTATTCGTGCAGCGGCTCAATTCGGCAACGACCGACCGCGACGCCTGGCTCAACGCGATGGCGCAGGCCGTGTTAGGGAAAGCCCTCGACCTAAGCCGCGACGACGACGAACGCGTGCTCTACGAACGCTTTCGCCGAATGCTGACCGAACTCGACGGACTGACCAACCTGTCAACCGGCGACGTTGACCCGGAACGGGAGGTAGCCTGGGGCGTAGACATCAGTTCGTTTGGAGCAGGCGTGCAGAAGCGGCTGATTCGGGTACCGAAAACGGGATTGGAATTAAACCGCCACGCGTATGCAACTACCTGAAAGTGAGCGCGTCGACGTATCGAAACTCGCGGCCATCTTCGCCGACACGACCAATTCCTACAAATTTTACTGGTTGCTGGCGATTCTGGACAGCCTCCGGGAAACCAGCCAGACGCGGCTTTCCATGCCAGACTTGTCGTTGCGTATGGTTGCCAACGTTTGGTACCCACTCGACTATTTCAAACTATCGTTCGGCAAGCAGGACGGGTTTAAACCGATTGCCAGCTTTGTTTCGGAACGCATTACGGTCGACAACGGCCCCACGGCATCCAGCCTATTTCACCAACTCAACGCCCGCCTTTCGGTCGCTGACCTGGCCCAACTTCACCGCAAAGTTGGAGTGCTGCTCAACTGGGTTCCGTATCGCTTCATTCGTCCTTTTTTCGCGCTGGAAACGCGGGGTTTGCCCGACCAACAGGTCAACGCCCGAATCGCTGAATTGACCAACCGGGCGTTTGACAATCAGGCTAAACCAGTGCCGTACAAATTCCTCGGAACCGACATCGAACTGAGCGAGGTATGGGCGGCGTACCTGCGACAGCACCAGGGAATTTTACGGGGTTTCACGCTTTGGCACCTGGTCAGGTTTCTTCAAAAACACAACCCAAACGTGATTGGGTTGTCCGAAAAATTGGAAAAACCCGGCGTTCGGGTGTTGAACACGGCCAACAAGTTTTGGAAGGATTATTTGCAGGAGAATCCAACACTGACCTGCATTTACTCCGGCCAGCCGATCACGACCGCCAACCTGAGTTTAGACCATTTTTTGCCGTGGTCGTTCGTGGCGCACGACCAGCTTTGGAACATTATCCCAACGTCAAAATCCGTCAATTCGGCCAAAAATAATTGGTTGCCTTCAGTCGAATTGTACTTCGATGCCTACGCGCAATTGCAGTACGAGGGCTTTCAGTTTCACGCCCGTAAGAGCAACGTCCGGTTGTTGGAAGATTATTCCGTACTTTTCGCTCAGAGTCTGAACGCTATTCAAAATCAGCCGTTTACGTGGTTTCGGGAACGGTTGGAACAAACCATTTTACCTCAACTTCAAACGGCGCAGAATCTCGGCTTTTCGCACCCGTTTGAGTACAAACAATTTTAGAAAATGGTCAGCGACAGCGAAACCCAACGCCTGAGCAAGTTTCTGAGTCTGGTACTGCGTCACCAACCCGAAACCATTGGCATCACGCTCGACGAAAACGGATGGACGGACGTTGCCGCGTTGTTGGGGAAACTTAAAAACCGGGGATTCAGGATTGGCCTTGACGAACTCCGCCACGCGGTCGAAACCAACAGCAAAAAGCGGTTTGCGTTGAACGCCGACGAAACCAGAATTCGCGCCAATCAAGGG
>JAJAZB010000300.1 GCA_026785975.1 Cytophagaceae bacterium
GGCGTATGCCAGGCCGCCGGCGTAAATCGCCAGCCCGAATTGGGCCAGTGCATCTTCGATGTCGGCATCACGGGCGATACCCGCCTGGCCCAGTCGGCCCTGTTGAGTCAGCGCGAATTTCCGGTCAGCCCGGACGTCAGCGTGTTTTCCAACCTGAAAGTCGACCTGAAAGAAGGCCAGTCCACCGACCCGCAAACCCGGAATTTACTCGACCTCGACCAGGGCACGTTCTACCGCTTCGCCGACGGAGCCTCCGTGGCGTACGACATCGACCTAGTGTTCGACTACTACTCGGGGCCGTGGTTTGCCGGGCCACGGGCCGTTAAAAATTGCGGCGTTTCCTGCGGGGCCTACACCATCTGGCCGCGCATTGAAACCCAGCAGTGGCCTTTTTTCGCCAGTACCCTGTTGCGCTACACCGCCCTTCCGGTGGCCCGCTGGGATGACTTTGGCAAGGCGGAGGAGCTACGCAACGCCTGGACGTTCGACACGGGAGCGGACGAAAAAACAGAATTGATTACCGCGCTCCTGGACTTGAACACCGGTGTACCCCGCCGCGCCAACCTGTGGTCGTTTAAAACCCAGCAGGGCAAAAAAGGGCTACTGCGCTTTACGCAGGCCATTGTGGATAAAGGTGCCGGGACGGCCTCGTTTATTTTTGATGTGAAAATTGAGCGGTAGGAGTGGCGGGTGTCCGTCAGCTAAAGCAAACGGGCCACAGGCGGGTTTTGCGGAACATCAATCAATAAAAAATATGAAAACACAACTTCCCACCCTCTCGATTTTCACCCTCGTCCTGTTGCTTTTTGCCCAGTGCCAAAAAACCGTCGAGGACGCAGTGCCCACCCCGCCAGTCACGGAAGAGGAAAGCACCGAACCCGACCCCAACGAAGCCAACCCGACTCCCCGCACCTGGTACGTGGCCCTCAACGGCAACGACGCCGCCCCCGGCACGAAGGAAGCGCCGCTGAAAACGGTTCAAAAAGCGGTGGATATGGCCAAACAAGGTGACGTAGTCGAACTGCGGGGCGGCACGCACGAAAGCCGGGAAATCAGAATCCGGCGCTCCAACCTCACCATCCGTTCCTTTCCCGGCGAGTGGGCCATCATCAAGGCCGTCACCAACGTGGAAGACATCGCTTCGGTGCTTTGGTACCGCGACGCCCGCGTGAACGGCGGAGTTCTCGAAAACCTCGAAATTGTGGGGGGGTACTACTACGGCATCAAGCTCGAAAACAACTGGGAAGACAACGAACCCACCCGGATGGCCGTCTCGAACCTCACCATCCGGGCCTGCCGGATTCACGACACGGGTCGGGATTGCATCAAAATCGTCCCCGGCTGCGCCGACATTCAGGTGTTGAACTGCGAAATCCACCACTCCGGTGTCGGCCCGGCCAACGTGACCGCCGACAACGCCGAGGGCATCGACAACGTCAACGGCCCGCGCATGGTGGTGCGCGGTTGTCACTTCCACGACATCGCCACCACTGGCCTTTACGCCAAAGGCGGGGCCAAAAACTGCATCATCGAGGCCAACCTGATTGTGAATTGTGGAGAAATGGGCATCACGGCGGGCAACACCGACACCGACGAGGAATGGTTCGACGGCGACAACCCGGCGTACCAGGAAAGTTTCGACATCATCATCCGCAACAACCTCATCATCAACGCGAAGTGGGGCGGCATCGGGCTGTTTGCCGCCGTGCGACCGCAAGTGCTCAACAACACATTCGTCAACGTGGCCAGTACCACCTACGGCGCGTTGTACCTGAGCCGGGGCGAAACCTACGTGGGGCCGAACGGCGCGTTGCGCACCCCGCCTTGCCGCGACGTAACGGTGCTCAACAACGTATTCGTGCAAGCCACCGCCAGCGACCGGCCCATGATTAGAATCCGGTACAACGCCGACGACGGGGCCGAATCGCTCACGGGCAGCAACGTGATCGACTACAACCGCTACTTCCGGGCCGGGGCGACTGCGTTTTACGAAAACCGCCAAATCAGTGACCTGAGTTTTGTCCAGTGGAAAACCGCCACCGGCTTCGACGCCCACAGCCGCGAAGGCGACCCCGGCCTCGACGCCCAGGCCCACCTTCTCCCTAACAGCCCCTGCCTCCGGGCAGGTCTTTCCACAGCCCTCGTTACCACCGATTTCGACGGCAACCCCCGTAGCGGCACCCCCGACCTCGGGGCCGACCAGGCGGGCGGTGCGCCGTTGTCGGTGCCCCCGCCGGGGACCGTGGTGGGGACGGGGTTGCGGTGAAAAAACGGGGGGCAATCAGGGGTGGAATGCGGAGAGCTTTAGACCAAACAAAGCATGACTTTTTGCCATTTCATTCCGAACTCCACCCTCACTTCCTCAGCCCCTCGACCAAAGGCCGAATCGGCTCACCCACGCTCCCGCTGGGTTCCAGAATATCGAGCATCGAGGCCAGGGTTGGGGCAATATCGGATACGTTGGTGGGGGCCACTGTGAAGCCCACCGGCACTTTCCAGCCGTACCACACACAGGGAACGTGCGTGTCATATTTGTAAAACGTGCTGTGCGACGTACCGGTGCTGTACCCCGAACCCGACAGCCAGCCCGGTGCCATCCCGATGAAAATATCCCCGCTGCGCTTGGGATGGTACCCGTTGCGCAGGCGCTCCACCTGCGAGGATTCAATCGGCGCGTTGCCCAATTCGTGGAGGTTGACAATAGCCGCAATGCCCGGTTGGGGCAGCAGCGTCGTTTTGACCACGTCGTAAATCTGGTTGACGGTCAGCTTTTTTTCTTTCAGGAGTGCATCATTCAGGTGAAGTTGATAATTAGTCGTCGCCTCGATAAAATCGCCTTCACCGAAGGCCGCTTTCAAGGCCACTTCAACGTCGGTCAGGGCTTTCGACAGGTTGTAGCGACCACCGGGTAATTTCTTCGATTGCGCAAACTCGGGCACGTCGACAACACCGTGGTCGGCGGTTAGAAAAACGAGGTAATTGTCTTTTCCCACCCAACCGTCCAGAAATGTCAGCATCTCCGCTAAATCGCGATCCAAACGGAGGTACACGTCCTGAACTTCCACCGAATTTGGTCCAAAAGCGTGCCCGGCGTAGTCCGTCGAGGAGAAACTTACAGCCAAAAAATCCGTATCGGCGCCTTTGCCCAACTGCTCGTTACGAATAGCGGCCAGTGCTATTTCCTTGGTCATGGTGTTGCCGAAGGGCGTCACGGAGATGAGTCCAAACCGCTCACCACCCACGGGGGAGGCCAATTCGTGCGGAAAAACGGGTTTTGTATCACCGGTCAGTTTAGCCTCCCAGGGCACGTCGTCGGCGGTACTTTGCGTGTACTGCTCCAGGGGTAGCAGGGGTTTCCAGCCCGCACTGACGTACTGCGCGGGCAATTTGCGGGCGTTAAAATCTTTCACCCACTGGGGCAGGTCGGCCATGTAATACGTGCTCGAAATCCAGTCGCCGTTGCGCCCGTCAAACCAGTAGGCCGTACCCGTGTGCCCGGCGGGGAGAATGCTGCCCCGGTCTTTGAGTGCCACGCCAACCACTTTTGAACGGAAATTGGTCGACAACCGGAGTTGGTCCGTGATCGTGCTGACGCTCAGGTTGCGGGGCGACATCCAGCCCGCTTTGCTGGGGTTGCCGCCCGTCGCGCGGGCGGTGCTGTCTTCGGTGCAGTACACCGAGCGACCCAGGCCCTGGTCAAACCACTCGTTGCCCACAATGCCATTCACGGCGGGCACCGAACCGGTGTAAATGGAACTATGCCCGGCGGCGGTGACGGTCGGGAAGTAGCTGTACTGGGTGTTTTTGGCGTTAAAACCACCATCGAGCATTCGCTGGAAACCACCCGCGCCGTACTGATCGGCGTAGCGGTACAGGAAATCGTAGCGCATCTGATCGACCACAATGCCCACGATCAATTTGGGTTTGGCGGGCAGGGGACGGGGCGTTTGGGAGAATGAAAAATGAACAATGAAGAATGAAAAATGAAAAAAGAGACAAAGCCGCGGAACGGAGGTTCGGAAGTTCATGGTTTAGAAAAAAAGTAGTGCCGCGAAGTTCGGGAAAATGAACGAAACATTCCCTCACTTCTCCCAAACGGGCGCGGGAAATCAAAGCTCAAGGGGTTTGGGCTTTAAACTCTGAGCTTAAAGCTTATAGCTAAATCAAACCCGCTTGGGCAAATTCATTTCGCGGGCGTAATACGCCGGCGCGTACTGCCAGACGCGCTCTAGCAGGAGATTGGCACTTTCGAGGAATTCAAACTGAATGTCGGGGTGGAGTTTAGCCAGTTTTTTCACTAACGCTTCCGTGCGTTTGGCGACGTACTGCGCCAGGGTATCGCTTTTGGCGGAATAGCGCTCGATCCAGTTGAGTTGGTGCTGAAAAACCCCGTTGAGCAGGTGAATGAGCAGTTCCACCTCGCCGTACGCGTCTTTGGTCGTTTTGACGTGCCGGGTCAAATCGGCGTGGCGGTCGCGCATGTCCATCATCAGGTAGCCCGACGAGTAGTGTTCCTGGCTGTAAAGCCGGTCGATGCTGCGGTGGATGGCTTCGCGGCGTTCATCGAGCGTGGCCCCGTTTTCGAGGAGTTGAAATTCCAACTGCGCCTGCAAATCTTCGTGTTTGCCCACCAGCCGCAGGAGCAATTTGTCTTTCTCATCGCGCGGCATCGTCAGAATTGCGGCTTTGAGGGGTTTGGAAAGAGCCATGTTCAAAGTTGCGGATGTTTTCTGAATTCGGGGCCATGAAGCCCGTGATTCAGGGTGAACGATTGGCTATTTCCTTTGGCGCAAGAGGCTGAATTTCAATATTTTAAAATTCAGCCAGTTTTTCACCGAAAGAATGTAAGGGAGAAAGTCCACCCGGTGAGCGTTGGGGTGGACTTTCTTTGATTTTAAGCCAGGCTGGCCTCCATCGTCAACTCGGCGTTGAGCAGTTTGGAGATAAGGCAATTTTGCTTGGCCCCTTCAGCGATGGGCGCAAACGCCTCCGCCGATATGCCCGGTACGCGGGCCGATACGGTCAGGTGAATTTTGGTAATTGTATCGGCCTTCGTGTCGAGCGAAACGGTAGACTTCGCCGTGATTTCGTCGGCGGTAAACCCGGCTGCACTGAGGCTAAAGCTGAGTTTCATGGCAAAACAGCCCGCGTGGGCCGCCGCAACGAGTTCTTCGGGGTTGGTACCGATGCCATCGGCAAAGCGGGTGTTGAACGAGTACTGGGTTTGATCCAGGACGGTACTCGCCGTGGTTAGTTTGCCGTTGCCTTCCTTGCCGGTGCCGTTCCAAACGGCGGTTGCGTTGCGATTGATTAGCATTGAAATAAAAATTAAGAGTAAACTAAAAATTCAACTTTTGTTGCAACAGCCGTAATCCCGGAAGTGTTCGGGAGGGTGGCAAATTTTATCGTCTGAACTCAATAGCGTAGGGACTGCGCGTCTGCGGTTTAAACCCTACGCCATCGAGCCGAAGTTCTGAATATCAACGGGTTAGAAGGAGATATTCTTTTACCCTGAAGGGAATAAATGAAGGTATTGGGCCAAAAACTCACTTCGTCCGCTCAATCGTGTACTGCACCAACTGCCCCAGCGAGCGCCGGTAAACCGAGTCGGGAAACCGGGCCAGCAGCACCTCGGCTTCGGCCACGTAGCGCTGCATCGAGGCCGTGGCGTACTCGATGCCCCCCGAACGTTTCACGAAGTCAATCACCTCGGCTACTTTGGCGGGTTTTTCCGACTCGTTACGAATCAGGTTGATTATCTTCCGCCTGGTCAGCCAGGGTGCCTGATTGAGGGCGTAAATGAGCGGAAGCGTCATTTTCTTTTCCTTAATGTCAATGCCCACCGGCTTGCCAATTTCGGCCTCGCCGTAATCGAAGAGGTCATCTTTGAGTTGAAAAGCAATGCCTACTTTTTCGCCAAAATCGTGCATCAGAACGACCGTTTCCGCATCGGCATCGGCCGAGCGGGCACCCACCGCGCAACACGCCGCGATGAGGGTAGCGGTTTTTTGCCGAATGATGTCAAAATAGACGGCTTCAGTGATGTCGAGTCGGCGGGCCTTTTCGATTTGCAGCAATTCGCCCTCACTGATCTCTCTAACAGCCCGGTTGATGAGCCTCAAAAAGTCGAAGTCTTCGTGGTCAACGGCCAGGAAAAGGCTGCGCGACAGGAGGTAATCGCCCACCAGCACGGCAATTTTATTTTTCCACAACGCATTCACGGAGAAGAACCCCCGGCGGTAATCGGAGTCGTCCACTACGTCGTCGTGAACGAGGGTAGCGGTGTGAATCAGTTCGATGAGCGAAGCACCCCGGTAAGTGGATTCGTTGATGGGGCCACAGGTGCCGGCGGCCAAAAACACGAACATGGGCCGAAGTTGCTTGCCTTTCCGCCGCACGATGTAGCCCATGATTTTATCGAGCAGGGTGACGTTGCTCTTCATGAACTCCCGGAATTTTCCCTCGAAGGCGTTCATTTCGCCCGCGATGGGGGCCTGGATGTCACGAATGGATAGGCTCATGCCGGGGTTTAGGTGGGCAAGTATAGCGACGAAATCGAAGATTCGGCGTAGTTAAACGCTATTTATCCTGAAAATTCTTTACACTTGCCCGACCAGTTCTGGACAGAGGATAGAGAACAGTGGATAGAGGAGAGAGTTTAGGGGATAGAGAAGAGAGGATAGCGGATAGATGTATTGGTTCACGAGGTTGTACACTGGTTAGATTGCGCCAACTTTGCCAAAGGCTACGCGCCCCGGTTCTAAAACGTTGGCAAAGTTTCGGGTACAACCTCGTGAACCAATACAGATAGAATTTAGAGAATAGCGGAATTATATCTCTGCTCTCTCATCTATCCGTTATCCTCTCTCCTCTGTTCTCTCTCCACTATTCTCTGAACTCTCTTCCCCGTAAAACAACCAAAAGGCCCGATAGTCCCACCGTTCATGAAAAAAATCTTAGTGCTTGCCGGGGGTTCGGTCAAGGGGGCCTTTCAGGCGGGCGCGGTTCGGGCAGTACTCGAAGGCGGTTTTACGCCCGACTGGATTTACGGCATCTCGGCGGGTGCCATGAATGCCACCTTCGTGGCCAACGAACTGGGTCGCCAAACCCTGGCCAGCCAACCCCTTGACTGGCAGGAAGTTTCGCGGACGCTTTGCCAATTCTGGCACGATCGCATCACCAGCCCCGAAAGCCTGGCCTGGCGACGCGGTACGTACGAACTCGGGCTGAGTGCCTTGCGGCGCAATTTTGAAGGCTTACTCGATACAACACCGTTACGGCAACTGCTGGAGGAAACCATCGTGATCGACAATCTCAACGCCAGTCCGGTGGGCCTGCGGGTGGGGGCCGTCGACATTACCGACGGACGCATCGTGTACGCCGATCCGTCGTACCCCAATTTCCTGGATTACGTGATGGCCAGTAGCGCCATTCCCATTTTGATGCCGGTGATACAAATTGGCGGTAATCCGGCCATGCCGTACCTCGATGGCGGCCTGCGCGACGTGGCACCCATCCGCCGGGCGATTGCCGACGGTGCTACCGAAATTATCTGCGTGGCCTGCCATGCGCAGGAATTGCAAGGGCAAGCCTTTGCTTACGGCAATTTACTGGCCCTGGTCGACCGGGCCATGGACATTGCCGTCAACGAAATTCTGAATAGTGACCTGGAATGGGCGGAATTTTTCAATGCACTTTTGCCCGAAGATGGCTCGGAAGTGCTGATCGGAGTGATGAAGGGCCACCGCAAAATGAAGTTGACCATCATTCGTCCAACGGCTCCGCTAAATATTGATATTCAGTCTTTTAACTCGGATGATATCAAACGTCTGGTCGCCATTGGCTACCAACGCGGCCGGGAAGTAATGGGCTTTCAGTGAAAAGTGAAAAGACAGTGAAAAGTGAAAAGATAAAAGCGGTCCGCCGCGCAGCCAACTTTTCACTTTTCACTAAACCGACATAATATCGGTTTCTTTGGTCGCGAAAAGCTGGTCGATTCTGCTGATGTAGGTATCGGTTAGTTTCTGGGCGCGTTCTTCACCTTGCTTCACGGCATCTTCCGAAACGCCTTCTTTCGTCAGCTTGCGTAGTGCGTCGTTGGTGTCTTTGCGAATGTTGCGGATATTGACTTTACCCACCTCGATCTCGCCTTTCACTTTCTTCACCAAGTCCCGGCGTCGTTCCTCCGTCAGGGGCGGAATATTCAAGCGAATGGTTTCACCGTCGTTTTGTGGATTGAGGCCCACGTTGGAGTTACGGATGGCCCGCTCGACATCGGCGATCAGTTTCCGCTCAAAGGGTTTCACGGCAATCGTTCGGGCGTCGGGCGTGTTGATGGAGGCCACCCCCGAAAGCGGTGTCATCGAACCATAATAGTCCAGTTGAATCCCATCGAGCATAGCGACGGAGGCTTTGCCCGCCCGAATTTTGGATAATTCAATTTGGGTGTGCTTGATGGCTTTCTCCATCGTGTCTTTGGCATCGTCGAGGAATAATTCTATTTCTTCCATGGGATTCGAACCTTGATTCGTGGAATTCAAGGGTTTTCATGATGAAACAACACGACTGGTATTCTACCGATCCTTGACGTCCACGAATCAAGGCTGGGACCAGAATCAGGAAATTAATGTGCCCACGTCGCCGTCGCCAAGTACGAGGCGGTAGAGATTGTCGGGCTTGTTCATGTCAAAAACAATGATGGGGACGCTGTTCTCGCGGCAGAGGGTGAAGGCAGTCATGTCCATGACATTCAGCCCTTTAGCAATCACTTCGTCGAAACTAATGTGCGTGTAGCGCGTGGCGGTGGGATCCCTCATGGGGTCGGCGCTGTACACGCCATCGACTTTGGTACCCTTGAGCACCACGTCGGCACCAATTTCGATGGCCCGCAGAGCGGCAGCCGAATCAGTTGTGAAAAATGGATTGCCCGTACCGGCCCCGAAGATGATAACGCGGCCTTTTTCGAGGTGACGAACGGCCCGCCGCTGGATGTACGGCTCACAAATTTGCTCGACATTGACCGCCGAAAGCAGCCGGGTAAACAAGCCTATTTTTTCGAGTGAAGCCTGCACCGCCAGGCCATTGATGAGCGTGGCGAGCATCCCCATGTGATCGCCCTGAACGCGGTCGATGCCGGTTTTTTCGACGTCTTTTCCCCGAAAAATATTGCCCCCGCCAATGACAATAGCCACCTGCACGCCCGCGTCCATGACTTTTTTGATCTCCCCCGCGTACTGATTCAGGATGTTTGAATCGATGCCATAACCTCGCTCGCCGCTGAGCGCTTCCCCACTTAATTTAAGCAGAATGCGATGGTATCTTTTGTCCATGAAGAAGTTGTCAGCGTTTTTGTGGCGGCAAAGATAGAGGGATTTACGATTTACGAAATACGATTTACGATTTGAAAAGTCCGGCGCTCCATCGTAAAATAGATTGCGGATGGCGCAAATCAGTCGAATTCAATTAAAACCTGATTTTTCTCCACGTTTTCGCGCGGAGCTACCCGCACCGCCTTGACGGTACCATCGCCGGGGGCTTTGATGATGTTTTCCATTTTCATCGCTTCCAGAATCAGCACGATATCGCCTTTGGCTACGGTTTGGCCAGGCTGCACTTTCACGTCCACAATCAGGCCAGGCATGGGCGCTTTGATGGTATTCAGTTTGGTCGCCGTGGTGCTGCCCATGCCCAGTTGGTCGAGTAGGAGGTCAAAGCGGTCTTTAATTTGAACTGTATGCGTATGCGCGTTGAGGCGGATTGTGAAGGTCTTGCTGTCGGAATCAACACTGAGCACCTCGGCGTTGTACGAGCGGTTTTGGTGTAGAATGTGAAAAATTCCCGGCTTCACTTCCACCAAATCCCAGTCGAAAGGCTGCCCATCGACGGTGAGGTGGTCATTTTCGGGTTGAACATCGAATGATTGACCGCTGACGAGGGCTTTGAGCATGAATTAAAGTTAAGTATCCAAGCAAAGTTATTGGTTATTTACGGTTTGCCCGTCCCTGAGTACTTGGGGCTAATAACCAATAATCCAATAACTTAGTAACCGTACTTACCGATTGGAATCGGACGCCATTTCAACCGGTTTGTCTGAGACTATTTGCCGCGTTGGTCGGTTTACCAAATAGACTCCCACCAGAATCACGGCCATACCCAGCAGGTGTTGAGCATACAGTTTTTCGCCGTCGAGCAACCCCCACACCACGGCCACGATGGGCATGAGGTAGGTCACCGAACTGGCGACAACCGCCGAGGTAATCTGGAGCAGCCAGTTGAATAAAATCATGGCGATGCCCGTGCCCACCACGCCCAGTGTCAGCAGAAGAATTAAGGGTGTAAAGGCTTCGGGCTGAACGGCGCGTTGCAGAAAATCACCGCTAAAAAGCCCAATGGCGGCCAGTGGCCCCGTGGTCGCAAAAATCGTAGCGGTCAGTGCCAGGGGCGGAATGCCGCTGAGGAATTGCTTGACAATGTGCAGGTTGAACCCGTAAAGAACCGTGGCCAGAATAACCAGAAAGGCAGAATTATTCAGGGAAAATTTACCTTCCGTTCCGACCAGAATAATCAGCACGCAGCCCGCCAACCCGAACAACATACCCCAAATTTGCCGGGAACGCAGCGGCTGGCGGAAGAATAAGACGCCGATCAGCAGCGCGAACAGCGGCGTAAATGAGTTGAGAATGCCCGACACGGAACTGTTGAGTCGACTGCCCGCCGCCGCAAAGAGCAGTGCCGGAACCAGGTTGCCCAGCAAACCCGCCACCAGGCACCAACCCCAACGACCGGGCGGGGGCAACTGCCGACGTTTGAGGATGAGAATAGGAATAAAGAACAAAAATGCGGCGAAAACGCGCAACGTCCCGACTTGGGGCACACTGAAAACGACCAAAGCCTTTTTTATCAAAATAAAGGAACTCCCCCAGGTCAGGGCGAGTACAGCCAGCAACAGCCAAACCGTAAGCGGCGAACGGGCAACCTGGGTCGAAGGGTATTTCATGGGAAGCGTTTTGCAGAAAATGCTGAATTATGAATGCTGAATTTGAGAACAGGGAAAAGAAAATAAGGAATACAGGTATTTTGCCTTTTTATTCAGCATTCATAATTCAGCATTCATAAAAGTTCAGCATTCATAAAGTGCGCCCGCGTACACCTCGGCGACTTCCTCCAGGATCGCCGATACATCGGCGTGGGTCGGGGCTTCGACGAGGCGCATCCGGTGGGGCTTGAAGTTTTCTAAACCCTTAAAATAGTTGGTGTAGTGGCGACGCATCTCAAAAATGCCCGTTTTCTCGCCTTTCCAGCGGATGGAAAAATCGAGGTGCTGTCGGCAGGCCGTTACGCGGTCGGGCACGGTGGGCGCGGGGAGATGCTGGCCCGTTTGCAGGAAATGCTTGATTTCGTTGAAAATCCAGGGATAACCGATGCTCGCCCGGCCAATCATAATGCCGTCCACGCCGTACCGGTTGCGGTATTCGAGGGCTTTCTCAGGACTGTCGATGTCGCCGTTGCCAAAAATCGGAATGCAGATGCGCGGGTTTTCGCGGATGCGGGCGATGAGCCGCCAGTCGGCTTCGCCTTTGTACATCTGCACGCGGGTCCGTCCGTGGATGGTCAAGGCTTCGATGCCGACATCCTGCAAGCGCTCGGCCACGTCCTCCACATTTTTGGTGGAATCGTCCCAACCCAGGCGGGTTTTGACCGTCACGGGCAGGGGCGTGGCGTTGACAACGGCTTGGGTCATGCGCACCATTTTGGGAATGTCCTGCAATAAAGCCGCCCCAGCACCCCGGCAGGCCACTTGTTTGACGGGGCAACCGTAATTGATGTCGATTAAATCGGGGCGGGCACCCGTCGCGATTTCGGCGCAAACCCGCATGGTTTCTACATCCGAACCGAACAACTGAATACCAATGGGGCGTTCGTACTCGAAAATATCCAGCTTCTGCCTGCTCTTCGCGGCATCGCGGATGAGGCCCTCCGACGAAATAAATTCGGTGTACATCAAATCAGCCCCGTTTTGTTTGCAAACGGCGCGGAACGGCGGATCGCTGACATCCTCCATCGGGGCCAGGAGCAGGGGGAAATTACCTAATTCGATGTTGCGGATTTTAACCATAATTTAAATATCAAACGGCGGAGGCGGACCGAGGAAAGGCACGCTGTATTTCTCTATCCACTTTCCTTTCTTCCTCCTGTTTTTGCCGTAAATTTACGACTACTATGGCCGAACACGAATTACCAACCGAAAATTCATCGAATGCTGACGAGTCCCCTGGCCGGGTAAAAACCTACCGGCAGCGTCAAATTCGTCCGCGTTCGTTGCTGGCTAATCTCTTCATTTTAACCGGACTGGTGCTAACGGGCCTTTTTGTGGGCCAACTCATTGGGATGTCGCTGGCGCAGTTGACCAGCGGAGTTTCCCTGAACCAAATGGCCGATTTAGTCCAACATCCATCCCGGTATCCCGGCGCCTGGTCGGCGCTGATGTGGTTGCAGGCGGGGGCATCGCTGGGTGGCTTCGTGGGGGCACCTTTGCTGTTCTGGTTGGCGTTTGAACACCGCCGCCTGGCCGATTTCAACGCCAGTGCGCACACCACGGCCCCAACGGTTTGGCCGTTGGTGTTTCTGCTGGTGGTATTGGCGATGCCCTTCAACGGCTGGATTTACGAAATGAATCAGCGGCTCGATCTGCCCTCCGGGTTGCAGGGTCTCGAAGATTGGATGAAAAGTAAAGAGAGTGGGTTGGAGGAATTGACAAAATTCCTGACGGGATTTTCATCCATCGGGCAGTTGCTGGTGGGCTTACTGGTGGTGGCCGTAATTCCGGCGGTGGGGGAGGAGTTGTTGTTTCGGGGGGTGCTGCAAAATCTGTTTCGCCGGGCGTTTGGCAACGTCCACGTCGCGGTGTGGCTCTCGGCGGCCATTTTCAGCGGCATTCACTTTCAGTTTTATGGCTTTCTGCCCCGGATGCTTCTGGGAGCAATGTTTGGTTACCTGTACGTCTGGACCCGTCACTTGGGCGTGGCGATGTTTGCCCATTTTATCAACAATGGAGCCACTCTGGTGATGGTCTACTTGTTTCGTCAACAGATATTGGACTACGATATCGAGAGAACGGACTCGGTGCCGCTGCTCGGCGCGGCGCTATCGTTGGCCGTGGCGGCGCTGTTGATGTGGACGATCTACCGACAAGCGCAGACCGAAAAACCAATTAGCTAACCTGGTATTTTCGTAAAATGCCTTTCGGGTCAAAGGTAATTGGGACTACGTTTAGAGGCTGTCTGGAAATACCGTCGGCATACCCCCCACCCCCTGAAGGGGGCTTTTAAC
>JAJAZB010000301.1 GCA_026785975.1 Cytophagaceae bacterium
CCGTCGCGGTACTGCACGTTGACGCGCTGGTTGCGGTCGGCGATTTTTACGGCGTGGCGGGGTTGAATGCGCTCCACCACCGGCTCCGACACGGCCAGCGATGCATCGCGGGCGGCCTGAGACACGTTGCCGACGAGGTCACCGATTTCGTCGCGGCTCGTGCGTAATTTAGGTTGCGGCTCGGGCCGCCGGATCGGCTGCGGAGCCGGTACCGATGTCGTCGTTTCTTCCTGCGGAATGTCGGCTTTCATCAGGAAGGTCGTGGTGTCAAAATCAACTTTACTGACAAACTGCTTGAAGAGTTCAATCGACTCGAATTTGTAAATCAGCAAAGGGTCTTTTTGCTCAAAAACCGCGTTCTGCACGCTCTGCTTCAGGTCGTCCATCTCGCGAAGATGCTCTTTCCACTCCTGATCGATAATGTTCAGGGTGATAAATTGCTCCATTTCGCGGGTCAATTCCCGGCCCCCGCTTTCCACTGTTTTCCGCACGTTGACCGCGATGTACGCGTGGCGGATTCCGTCCGAAATCGGTACGATGATGTCTTCCACGGTGGCACCCCGGTTGGTCATTACGTCCCTGAACACCGGAATCGCCTTTTCCGAAATGGCCTTGTTCTTGTCGCCGTAATGCTTTTCGGCACCGGCGTACAGGCGCTGAATCCGTTGCTGGGCGGTCAGGCGGGTAAATTCGTCGCGGGTAAACGGGGGTTCCATGCCCAGCGTTGCTAGGGTGCGGAGTTCGAGTTCGTCGTAGCTACTCTCGGCGTTATTCACCATCTCCTCACACACGTCGTAGAGCGTGTTGGCAATATCGAGCGCGAGGCGGTCGCCGTAGAGGGCGTTGCGACGGCGTTTGTAAATGGCATCGCGCTGGTAGTTCATCACGTCATCGTACTCGAGCAGGCGCTTGCGAATGCCGAAGTTGTTTTCTTCAACCTTCTTCTGGGCGCGTTCAATCGAGTTGGTAATCATCGAGTGCTGAATCACCTCGCCTTCTTCCATGCCCATGCGGTCCATGATTTTGGCGATGCGCTCCGAGCCAAACAGCCGCATGAGGTTATCTTCGAGCGAAACAAAAAACTGGCTGGTACCGGGGTCACCCTGCCGGCCCGCCCGCCCGCGTAACTGCCGGTCGACGCGGCGGCTTTCGTGGCGCTCCGTGCCCACGATGGCCAGGCCCCCCGATGTCCGGCTTTCCGGCGATAGCTTGATGTCGGTACCCCGACCGGCCATGTTGGTGGCAATGGTCACGGTGCCCGATTTACCCGCCTCGGCCACAATTTCGGCTTCTTTCTGGTGGTATTTGGCGTTCAAAACCTGGTGCTGAATCTTACGCAGGGTCAACATCCGGCTCAGGATTTCGGAGTTTTCGACCGAGGTCGTACCCACCAGCACCGGGCGTCCTTTGTTGACCAACTCCTGAATTTCATCCACCACGGCGTTGTATTTTTACCGCACCGTTTTGTAAACCTTGTCCTGCTCGTCGGCCCGAACGATGGCCCGGTTGGTGGGGATCACCACTACGTCGAGTTTGTAAATCTGCCAGAATTCACCCGCTTCGGTTTCGGCGGTTCCGGTCATGCCACAGAGTTTGTGGTACATCCTGAAGTAGTTCTGGAGGGTAATCGTGGCGTAGGTTTGGGTGGCGTCTTCCACCTTTACGTTCTCTTTTGCCTCAATCGCCTGGTGCAACCCGTCGGAGTACCGGCGGCCTTCCATGATCCGGCCCGTTTGCTCATCCACGATTTTCACCTTGCTGTCCATGATCACGTATTCCACGTCTTTCTCGAACAGCGCGTACGCCTTCAACAACTGATTGACCGTGTGAATGCGCTGGGTTTTGATGGAATAATCCCGGATGAGTTCTTCCTTCTGCACCAAGCGATCGTGTTCCGATAATTCGGTGTTGGTTTCAATGGCGTTCAGTTGAATCGCCATATCGGGTAGCACGAAGAAGGCCGGATCTTCGTCTTCACCGGTCAGGAAGTCGATGCCTTTCTCGGTGAGTTCGACCGAGTTATTTTTTTCTTCAATGGTAAACAGCAGTGGGGCATCCGCTTCGGGCATCCGCTTCTGATTTTCGGCCAAAAATTCGTTCTCCGTCGAACGCATGATGGCTTGCATACCCGTTTCGCTCAAAAACTTGATGAGCGGCTTCGTCTTGGGAAAGCCCCGGTGCGCCCGAAACAGCGACAAACCTCCTTCTTTGGTATTGCCCGAGGCAATGCGTTTTTTAGCGTCGATCAGCAAAGCCTGCGCGATTTGCTTCTGCGCGTCGACCAGGCGCAGGATACGCGGCTTCAGTGCCACAAATTCCTGCTCGTCGCCGCGCGGCACAGGACCGCTGATAATCAACGGAGTACGGGCGTCGTCGATGAGCACGGAGTCCACTTCATCGACCATCGCGTAGTGGTGTTTGCGCTGAACCTGCTCGGCGGGCGTGCGGGCCATGTTGTCGCGCAGGTAGTCAAACCCAAACTCGTTGTTGGTACCGTAGGTGATGTCGGCGAGGTAAGCCTTGCGGCGCTCGTCGGTGTTGGGTTCGTGGCGGTCGATGCAATCGACGGTCATGCCGTGAAATTCAAACAGCGGCGCGTTCCATTCCGAGTCCCGCTTGGCCAGGTAGTCGTTGACGGTGACGATGTGTACGCCTTTCCCGCCGAGGGCATTGAGAAAAGCGGGCAGGGTCGAAACCAGCGTTTTGCCTTCGCCGGTCGCCATTTCTGCGATTTTACCCTGGTGCAACACCACGCCACCGAGCAACTGCACGTCGTAATGCACCATGTCCCAGGTGATTTCGTTGCCAGCGGCATCCCATTTATTGAGCCAGATGGCCCGGTCCTCTTCGATACGGACGTTGGCTTTTTTGGCCGCGATAAACTGGTCGTGTACCGTGACAGCCACATCGAGCTGGCCGTTTTCCTTGAAGCGCCGGGCGGTTTCTTTGACGATGGCAAACGCGCGGGGAAGCAGTTCGAGCAGCACCACTTCCAGAACCTTGTTGTGCTCCAGGTCGAGTTTGTCGATTTGGTTGAAAACGACCTCTTTTTCGTTGACATCCATATCTGGTTCCTCGTCAATCCGTTGGCGGAGGGCCGTAATCTGCTCATCGACGGGTTGTAGGCGTTCGCCAATAAGGGTTCTCAACTCGGCCGTTTGTTGCCGGAGTTGGTCGTCGGTGAGGGCGGATAGTTTGGTAAATTCAGCGTTGATTAGTTCAACGTAAGGCGTAATCTCCCGGATATCGCGCTCCGATTTGGTGCCGAAAAATTTGGAAATACCTTTGGTGAGAAAATTTAGCATATCAGAAGAGTGTCTGAACCGGATTGATCGAATTGAACGAAAGACAGCGCGTAAAAAATGCGGTGTATCCCTAAAATCGCCCCAATCCCGGTTTCCCCGGTCAAGGCGACTTTTTGTTTGAAACGGATTAATTGAGTAAAAAAACCTCCGCAAATTTAGTTCATTCCCGGCACTCCCGAACATCCACACCCGCGATAATGTTTCTGACGGAACGCAGCAGGGGGTAAACGGTGTTTTTGAAACAAGCCCCCGGCCGATTCGTCGGACCGCCCCGGAG
>JAJAZB010000302.1 GCA_026785975.1 Cytophagaceae bacterium
GTTATCAGTTATCAGTTATCAGTTATCAGTTATCAGTTATCAGTTATCAGTTATCAGTTATCAGTTATCAGTTATCAGTTATCAGTTATCAGTTATCAGTTATCAGTTATCAGTTATCAGTTCAAATTGGGCCGCCAAGTTAAGCATTGATTATTGGTTACTGTTCACTGATAACTGGTCACTGTTCAAGCCAGCGCCTCCCGAATCACTTTCCCGTGAACGTCGGTCAATCGGAAGGGGCGGCCCTGAAAATCGTAGGTAAACTTCTCGTGGTTGAAGCCCAAGCAGTGCATAATCGTGGCCTGTAAGTCGTGGACGTGGGTACGTCCGCTGACACCCGCATAACCCATTTCGTCGGTTTCCCCGTGACTGTACCCGCGTTTGATGCCGCCCCCGGCCATCCAGACGGTGAACGCCTCGGTGTGGTGGTCGCGGCCCATAAAACTGTTTTGCTTGCCCTCGCGGTTTTCCTGCATGGGCGTCCGGCCAAACTCGCCGCCCCAAACCACCAGCGTTTCGTCGAGCAAACCGCGCTGTTTTAAATCGAGAATCAACGCCGCCATGGCTTTGTCGACCTCGCGGCATTTGTTGCGCAGCCCAATTTCGAGCGCCCCGTCGTCGCTGGTACCGTGGGTGTCCCAACCCCAATCGAAGAGTTGCACAAACCGTACCCCTTGCTCAACCAAACGACGGGCCAACAGGATGTTGCGGGCCAGCGACCCTTTTTCGGGGTTGACCCCGTACATATCGAGTACGTGCTGTGGTTCGCGCTTGATGTCCATGATTTCGGGCACCGACATCTGCATTTTGTACGCCATTTCGTACTGGCTAATGCGGGCCAGCGTTTCGGGGTCGTGAAATTCCTCGTACTGTTTCTGATTGATGGCACTGATGGCGTCGATGGTGCGGCGCTTGAGGTCGCGGCTGACACCGTCCGGGTCGGTCAGGTACAGGACGGGGTCACCCTCGGTGCGGCACTGCACCCCCTGATACACCGAGGGCAGAAAAGCACTGCCCCAGACGGATTTGCCCGCGTCGGGATTTTTACCGCCCGAAGCCAGCACGACAAAGCCGGGCAGATTCTGGTTTTCGGTACCCAGGCCGTAGCTCACCCAACTTCCCATGCTCGGACGGCCCAGCCGCGCGCTGCCCGTGTGCATCATCAACTGCGCCGGGGCGTGATTGAATTGGTCGGTGTGCATGGCTTTCAGGAACGTCACCTCATCCACCACCGACTGAAAATGCGGCAAGTAATCGCTCACCCAGGCTCCCGACTGCCCGCGTTGTTTGAACTCCCCCTGCGGGCCGAGCATATTGGGCACGCCCCGGATAAAAGCGAAGGTTTTGCCTTTCAAAAACGATTCGGGACAAGCCTGCCCGGATACTTTTTGTAGCTCGGGTTTGTAATCAAAAAGTTCGAGTTGGGAGGGCGACCCGGCGCAGTGGATGTAAATCACCGACTTGGCTTTTCCGGCAAAATGCGGCTGTTTGGCCGCCGTCGGATTCGCGACATTCGCCAGCAAATTATCCTCGGTTTTTGGGGAACAACCCGCCAGTGAACCCAGGGCCATCATGCCCAGGCCGGTGCTGCACTGCTTTAGAAAATGCCGCCGGGTATCGAGTTCGAGAAAATCGCGGCGGAGTTGGTTTTGGAGGTTGTCCATGGCTTTCAGCTTGAATCGGTAATCGTTTTTCGCGGCTTTGCTGTTTGCCTTCGTTGTAGCCATCCGCCAACTTGGTGAACGCTTCCAGAATGACAAATTTTAGTGGGTTGTCGTGTCGGTAAATCAGCGAAGTGAAATACACCCGACCATCACTTCTGCCAAAAGTCAAATCGTATTTTAAATAAAGCATGCCTTTGAAATGGCGGAACCAATGATCAAACTTACGCTGCCGGGCTTGAGCGCGTCCATCGGAATCATCAAGGATATAAACGGCTATCTGCTCTCTTTTTTTGAGAAAATCTTCGACGATGGCCGCAATGGTAACTGGTGTTTGTAAATCCAAAAGGGGCGGTTGGGCACGAGGTTCGTAGGCAACGGCAATGACCAGTTCATACATATTTTTCGCCACGTCAGGAGGAAGGTCAAACAGGTAAAAACCTGGTTTGAACTTAACCTGGTAAATAACATCCCGGTGCGAAGCGAAAAAGTAGGAGTTGTGCGTACCCCCTTCAAAAACAAACTCATCCGGTTCGGTTGAGCGCATTGCGGTGGAGAAGTTCGGCGATAATTTCCCTCACCCGTGGGTCGTTCTCTGCGGCCTCTTCCATTTCCTTCAGGGTGTCTCGTTGACTTTGTGCTAATTTTTCAAAAAACGCGGCGGCTAGTTCCTGTCGGGCTTGTTCCTCCGGGCTGTAAGACGGTGGCTGAGGCTTTGTTTTCACCGGAACGGTTTCGCGGGGCTTCAACTCTTCAAGCGCCGCCCGAAACTCCGGGTCGTTTTCGTAGCGTTCTTTGAGTTCTTCCTTCGCCTGTCGCTTGCTCTCCATCAGGTTGCGTCCCGGCGATTTTGGCTTTATTTTTTCGGTGTTTTCCATGAGATTTTCCGGTTTGGCCTTGCCAAATTTACTCAAATTGAGCCTACTCCTTCCTAATAAACTCATCCACTCCGACTGGGGCCATTTCGTCCCGTTGTAGGGCGACTGCTATTCCTGGCGGAGTTACGCCGTTTTTTCGTATTCCCGGTAATTTACCACCGCATTGGGCTTAGGCAATTCAATTTCTGATTCAAAAACAGAAATCACATCGAGCGTATTTCCGGAGGCATCAAACACTTCAAGCAGGTAGCCATTCTCTTGGGTAGAATTTCCCGGAATCTGCTCGACGATGGTTGCCACGTCACCGCGTTGAAAATTAGACTCTGGTAGGTCACGGGCCAAAATGACCGTTGAGAATAAGTCGAATTTCATGGCTTTATTTTTTGTCTGGAAATAAAGTGACAAACCGAAAACTGGTTTCCGAATCGGATAGCAACCAGACGGAAACAATCCCCCAGCCTCTCAAAACACCCCGAACCTGGTACAGGTCACCGCCAGTTTTTGCCTTATTTTGGAAAACAGCCTCGTTTTCAAACACCAAACTTCGGATGTCGGTTTCCAATTCCTGCCAATTGGCCAAGGTGTAACCCAAGCGATTCAGGAATGCTGACTTATCGTTTTTCTCTTTGACAATCAGTAAATACTGCGTTAGTTTGGCCGGATTGATGACGATAGGCACATCGATTTTCATGCCTACTCCTTCGTAATAAACTCATCCAGATTCACCAGCGTACTGGCCACCAGGGTCAGAGCGGCGGTTTCAGCACGGGGTGTTTTCGTACTGTCCTTCAATAATTTCTTCACCTCGGCGGGTTGAGCGCGGTATGTTTTCAGCGCATCCCGGTACAAATCCAGCAGGATAGTCAAGTTTTCGGGGTGAATCTCGCGGGCCATCACGCGCTCGTAGCCCGAGCGAATTTGCTGTTCGGGGGTACGACCCGCCTGTTCCATCCGGTAAGCCAACTGGCGCGACACCTCCACGTACACCGGGTCGTTGAGCGTCACCAGGGCCTGCAAGGGCGTGTTGGTGCGGATGCGCCGCGCCAGGCATACCTCCCGGCTACTGCCATCGAAGGCCAGCATCGACGGGTACGGGCTAGTGCGCTTCCAGTACGTGTACACCGCGCGGCGGTAGCGGTCTTCGCCCTCCGACTGGGTCCACTTGGCCCCGTTGTAGGGCGACTGCCAAACGCCCTCGGGCTGGTCGGGCATCACGCCGGGGCCGTACATTTTGCGCGACAAAAGCCCCGATACCGCCAGTGCCTGATCGCGCACCTGCTCCGCCGAGAGCCGAATTCGCGGTCCACGGGCCATCAGGCGGTTGTAGGGATCTTTTTCCAAAAGAGCCTTCGAAGCTTTGGAATCCTGGCGGTACGTGGCGGAGGTCACGATGTATTTGAGCAACGCCTTCGGCTGCCAGGCCATCTCATGCGTGAATTTCACGGCCAGGTAGTCGAGCAATTCCTGGTGCGACGGCGTGAATCCCTGCGTGCCAAAATCTTCCAGGGTTTCAACCAGACCAATGCCGAAGAGTTGTTCCCAGAACCGGTTGACCGCCACGCGGGCCGTGAGGGGATGTTCCGGGCTGGTTAGCCAACGCGCCAGACCCAGGCGGTTGCGGGGGGCGTCTTTGGGCAGCGGCGGCAGGGAATGCGGTACGTCCGGCTGGACTACTTTGCCTTTGGCCAGAAAATTTCCCCGCACAAACACGTTGGTTTTCCGGGCCATATCCGCCGGGTTTTCCTGCATGATGGGCGTACTGGGTACGCGGGCCTTCACGAGTTCCCAGAACGCGGCCAGCATTTCCGCCTGACCGGGTTTGCCCGAGCCGGGTAAGTCGTCGCGGAAGGCGAACCAGTCCCAGGTGATGAGCGTCTGTTCGGGTTTTTCCTTCAACGACTGGTCGCTGGATTTTACCGAAAAATAAAGATTGTGAACGCCACTCGTGGGTTGAATCGGGTACAGTCCGTAACCGCCGTCGGGTTTGAGCCGGGCGGTGTCGATGCGGATTTTCGCCAACGTTGGCCCGTCGGGGCGATCCAGGTGGATTTCCCAAGTGGTGTTGGGAATAAAATTGTTGAACTTGACGAGCAGGTTTCGTTTGCCGTCGAGTTTGATATTTGAAAAACGCGCCGAACCACCCTGTCGCAAGGCCAGCCATTTCTCATCGGCCAATGCCCCGGCCTTCATCTCCTCAGCCACCAGCGAATTGACGTGGGGTTCGAAGGTTTTCAGGAAATGCGTGGTCTCGCTGGCCTGGGCGGTGGAGCCATTCGTCTTGACCCATAAATGCAGGCTCGTCAGTTTTTGGCGGAACCGCAGCGTGTCGCTCAGGTGGCGGAGTTTGGGGTAATCGCCGAAGGTGTCTTCGTCGCGGGAGTTATTGAAAAACGCGACGAATTTGTAGAAATCCTCATGCCGAAACGGGTCGTAGGGGTGGCTGTGGCACTGCACGCAGGCGAAGGTAGTGCTTTGCAATACTTCCCAGGTGGTGCCCACGCGGTCGAGAACGGCGGCGGTACGGAATTCTTCGTTGTTGGTGCCGCCTTCGTCGTTGGTCATCGTGTTGCGGTGAAACGCCGTGGCGATGAGTTGGTTGTCGGTGGGTTTGGGCAACAAATCGCCCGCGAGTTGTTCGGTCAGAAACTGATTGTAGGGTTTGTTTTCGTTGAACGCCCGGATCACCCAATCGCGGTAGCGCCAGATGTCGCGCTTGTCGTCGCGCTCGTAGCCTTTGGTGTCGGAGTACCGGGCCAGATCGAGCCACATTCCGCCCCAGCGTTCGCCAAAGCCCGGCGAGGCGAGCAATTCGTCCACGAGTTTTTCGTAGGTGGCGTTGGAAGGCTCTTTTTTGAAACGCGCTAACTGTTGTACTGTGGGCGGCAGGCCCGTCAAATCCAGCGAAACCCGGCGGAGTAGCGTTGTTCGGGCCGCTTCGTCGGCGGGTTTCAGGTCTTCTTTTTTGAGGGCATCGAGCACGAAATAGTCGATGTCATTTTTCGCCCAATCGTCTTTGCCAAAATCGAAAATCCCCGCCAGCAAGCCCGGTTTGGGCACATCCGGTTGTTTGGGGGCAACGTAGGCCCAGTGGTTTCCCCATTTTGCGCCCTGCTCGACCCATTTTTTCAGAATCGCGATTTCTTCGTCCTTGAGGGGCGGGCCGTTGAGGGGCATCCGCTCCTTCGGGTCTTTGTAGCTGAGGCGCTTGATGAACTCGCTGTGACCCGGATCGCCGGGTACGATGGCGGGCTTGCCCGACTCGGTGGGCGCGAGGGCTTCACTGCGAAACAGCAAACTAAAGTCGGCGTTGCGTTTGACCCCGCCGTGGCAGACGATGCAGTTTTTATTGAGAATCGGCTTGACCTGCGTATTAAAATCGACTTCGTCGCTGCGGTAGGCCAGCGCGAAATAGCCGACGATACCCGCCGCCAGAATGCCCGTAATCGCCAGTGCGTTTAGTTTCATCGGTTTAGTCGGTCCGGGTTTAATTGAAAGACGATTCGGTTTCTTTCTGTAAATAAGTCCAAATTGCCCGCAGTCTACTCAGTTGAAAGATAAAGTATTAACGAAACTACCGCTTAAAATTCGATTCCCGGTTGTCTGTAAAATTAGCTTTAACCCGGAAAAAGTTCCACTACTTTTTTGCCGAAATCTGGTGGAGAATGGCCTTACGAATCAGGTGCGGGTGGCTCCAGGGTACAAAATGATTCATGCCGGGCACCATCACCAATTCAACGGGGGCGTTGATAAGTTGCTGTTTTGTAAAAATACCGTTTCCCGGATCAACCAGCACGTCTTTTTCACCCTGAATGATGATACTCGGCTGGCGAATGGTTTTCCATCCCGGCAGCATCCGCGCCAATTCCGACTTTGTTCCGAGAATCTCTTGGTTGGAGGCCCGCAGGCTTTTGGGCAACAGCCAACGCACGAGGAAAAAATCGCCGGGTTTGCGGTACCATTCGTGCGGTTCGAGGGCGGCATCGTTGGAAGCAGCCACGAAAATCAACCCGTCGATCAGCGCCGGGTAGTCCATCGCCATGCGGGCAATGAGCGGCCCGCCCAGGGAATGCCCGATGAGAATGACGCGCTGACCGCTCTTTTTGGCGGCTTCCACGACGGGTTTGAGGTAAGCTGCCTGCTTTTCCAGCGAGGGTTCACCCCGCCCGAAGTCCGACGAATCGCCGAAACCGGGCCGGTCAACGGCGATCATCCTTACCTTCGTAAGCAGAGTATCGTCTTTAAAATAATCCACCCAGGCACTCCACGATCCCGGCGAGCCGTGAACGAAAAAAGCCACGGGCAGCGAATCGGAGCCGATTTCGGCGTAGTGAATGCTGCGATCACCCGCCTGCACGTCGTGGAACGTCGGCTTGAGTGGCCGGGCGGCGAAGGATTTCCCGACTTCCTCCTGACTCATCCGAAAGGAAAAGCAGCCCGCCGTTAGTTGCGAGATTCCGACCATGACGAGGAGGGCGAGAAGGAGGCGTTTGGCGAAGTGGAGCATTGGTCTGAACCAGGATTGGCCCGGATTTAAGGATTTTCATGATGGTGATGGGCAAAATGCAGGATTTAAAAATCAGGATTTGCCCATCCTGAAAATCTGTAAATCCGGGCCAATCGCGGTTCAGACAAAAAAGCCGACCGAATCAAAATCCGGTCGGCTTTTTCAGAACAGAATCAAAAAAATTACAGTTGAGGCTGTTGGGCAACCAGCGTATCGTCGGCGTAGCTGGGTTTGCGGTTGCGCATCACGAACCACAGGATGGTAAACGCCACGATCAGAATGATGGGGAAGGTCGTCATTTTCATGAGCGTAGCCTGCCCGGCGGCTAATTCCAACGTATTGCCAGTCAGACCGGCTGCGGCATTTCCGGCCCGCGCCGTGTCAATCCATTTTCCGATGATGGGCTGGAAAATTGCCGTTGAAAACATACCCACACCGCCAACAATCGACATTCCCAATGCCCCACTCAACGGAACTCGTTCGGCCACAAAACCGATCATCGTCGGCCAGAAATAACACACGCCAATCGCAAAGAAGATAGCGGCCACGTAGGCCATCGCTCCGGTTTGCGTACTAAATAAATAAATGCCGATGGTGGCAAAAACGGCCGAACCCAACAGCACTCCGGTTTGGTCGAGTTTGTGAACAACCGGGCCGGCAAAAAACCGACCCACCGCCATCAGGCCCGTGACCAGGGCCAGAATCAACATCGGGCTGGCCCCGCTGTTGCTCATGATAAGCCCCACCCACTGCTGAGGGCCAAATTCGGTAATGGCCGTCAGGGCCATGCAACCGAATATAAACAGGTACAACGGGGTTAGCATCGCGCTGAAGTTTCTGGATAAAGACGTTACCCCTGCCACTCTCGGCTGCGGGAAGGCCTGCCCGAAGTACAGAAACGCGTAGATCAGGGTAGGAATCATGATGACCCAAATCTGAGCCTGCCAGGGCAGGCCGGCATCCGTCATGAATTTGGATACCAAACTACCGATCACGATGCCGCCGGGAAACCACATATGAAATCGGTTGAGCATCTTGTTCATTTTCATGCCGGAGTACATATCCGCGATCATGGGGTTGCAGGCCGCCTCGGTACAGCCATTGCCGAAACCGATGAAGAATGTGGAGATCAACAGGCCGGTGTACCCACCCGAATAAATGGTGAGCAAAATCCCCAGCGTGTGCGTCACAAACGCGACCATCATAATCCGTTTCGGGCCAACGGAATGGTAGACCAAACCGCCGATGATCATCGAAATGGGAAAACCGAAAAAGAACATCAAATTGATGAAGCCTAACTGCTCGGCAGTTAGCCCAAACTCAGTGCCCAACTGGGGCAGAATACCGGCTCGGATGCTAAACGAGAAGGCCGTAGTGATGAGGGCAAAGCAACTGGCCAGAAAAAGGCGGTTGTTGTTGACACCGGGTTGTTGAAAAACGGATTGAGCCATTTGGTAAACAAGTTTAGATGGTTGGGTAGTGAGGTTTAGAGAACACGTCGTTTCCGCCAGAAAGACGATTTGACGGAAAGTTTCACCAAAAAAACGAAAACAAATTCTTTAATGCCACATTTGAATTTTAAATAAGTTTAGAAAACTTTGCCAGCCACAGCCCGAAGGGGGCTTTTTAACTTCGTCTAAACCTGAAAACGCTCCCGTGGGGGCTTTGACTAATATGGCCAGAAAAATCAGAATGGGCATGGTAGGCGGTAGCCTCGAAGCCTTCATCGGGGCGGTACACCGGCGCGGGGCCATGCTCGATGGCGAAATCGAATTGGTCTGCGGAGCGTTTAGCTCCGATCCCGGAAAATCGAAAGCCACGGGCGAGGCGCTTTATTTGCCCGCCGACCGCGTGTACGGCTCTTACGAGGCTATGATTGAGCGGGAAAAAGCGTTGCCCGAAGGCCAGCGAATGGATTTTGTGACCATCGTCACGCCCAACTTCATGCACTTTCCGCCCGCCAGGATGGCGCTCAGAAACGGCTTTCACGTGGTGAGCGACAAGCCCGCCACGCTCAATTCCGAGGAGGCGCGGGAACTCAAGAAGATTGTCGAAAAAACCGGCCTGATTTACGTCCTGACGCACAATTACACCGCCTACCCGATGGTGAAGGAAATGAAGTACCTCATCAAAACGGGCGACATCGGCGACATTCGCAAGGTGATCGTGGAATACCCCCAGGGCTGGCTTTTCGATTTACTCGAAGCCACCGGCCAGAAGCAAGCCGATTGGCGCACCGACCCCGTGCGCAACGGCGCCGCCGGAGGCGTGGGCGACATCGGTACCCACGCCGAAAATTTAGCGGAGTACGTCACGGGCCTGAAAATCAAGGAATTACTCGCCGATCTGACCATTTTCGTGCCGGGCCGTCGCCTCGATGATGACGCCAATATGTTGCTGCGTTTTGAAGGTGGCGCGAAGGGAATTCTGCACGACAGCCAGATTGCCCACGGTGAAGAAAACGACCTCAACATCCGCGTGTACGGCTCGAAAGGCGGCTTGAAATGGCGACAACTCGACCCCAACACGCTCGTCCGCACCGATCAGGTGAAGGGTCAGACGATCATCCGCACGGGCGTCAACGCCAAATCGCCGGGTGCCGCTGCGCATACCCGCCAACCGGCGGGTCACCCCGAGGGCTACGTCGAAACGTTCGCCAGTATTTACCGCAACTTCGCGATGGCCCTCCGCGCCCGGATGAACGATAAAGCCGCCCTGGGTGCGGCCACGGGTGGCTTGGGCCAGGAGAACGCCTCCGGCACCGCCTACGACTCCGAGGTGTACGACTTCCCGACCATCGACGACGGGCTGCGCGGAATGCTTTTCATCGACACCGTGCTCGAATCGAGCGGCAACGGAGCCGTTTGGACAAAGTTTAAACAGTAGCTTTACACCCCTTTTTAACCACAAAGGACACTAAGTTTGGCACAAAGGTCACAACGATTCTTCGTGTACTCTGTGCCAAACTTAGTGTCCTTTGTGGTTAAAATCTTCTCTAAAACCTCTTTTTGAACAAGTAAACTATTCACCCCAACCCCATGCAAAAAATCCAAGTCGGCGTCGTCGGAACGGGCTTTATCGGACCGGCCCACATCGAAGCCCTGCGGCGTTTGCCCAACGTGGAAGTCGCCGCGCTCTGCGAAGTGACCCCCGAACTCGCCGCCAGCAAAGCCGCCAGCCTCGGCATCGCCCGCTCGTACACCTTCGACGACCTGCTCAAGCAGGACGACATCCAGGCCGTGCATATTTGCACACCCAACTTCCTGCACTACGCCCAGTCGAAGGCCGTACTCGAAGCCGGGAAGCATTGCATTTGCGAAAAACCCCTCGCCAAAGAACTGCACGAGGCCGAAGAACTGGTGAAACTGGCGGCGGAAACCGGCCTCGTCAACGCCGTTCACTTCAACCTGCGCTACTACCCGTTGGCCCGGCAAATGAAAGTGATGCGCGAGAAAGGCGAGTTGGGCGAGGTTTATTCCATTATCGGCTCGTACCTGCAAGACTGGCTGTTTTATGAAACCGATTACAACTGGCGATTGGAACCCGACAAATCCGGCGACAGCCGGGCCATTGCCGACATCGGTTCGCACCTGATGGACGTGATCGAGTACATCACCGGCCTGAAGACAACGGCAGTTATGGCCGACTTCAACACGATTCACAAAACCCGTAAAAAGCCCTTGAAACCCGTTGAAACGTATTCGGGTAAAATGCTCCAACCCGAAGACTACGCCGACGTACCCATCACCACCGAAGACCACGCCAACGTGTTGCTGCGTTTCGACAACGGCAACCGGGGCGTCATCACGGTATCGCAGGTTTCGGCGGGGCGCAAAAATCAGATGAAACTGGAAATTGCCGGATCGAAAAAAACCTTCGCCTGGAACTCCGAATCGCCCAGCGAAATGTGGATCGGCAACCGCGATGGGTACAACGAGCAACTCATGCGCGACCCCTCGCTGTTTCACCCTGAAGCCCGCTCGGTGGTCTCCTTCCCCGGCGGTCATAACGAAGGTTTTCCCGATACTTCCAAGCAATTATTTAAGGAAGTGTACGCCGCCATCGAAACCGGCAAGCAGCCTGAAAACCCGACCTTCCCGACTTTCGCCGATGGGTATCGGGAGCTTTTGATTTGCGAGAAAATTCTGGAGAGTAACAAAAAGCAAAGCTGGGTAGAAATCTGATTTCGAGTAGCTTTGGTAAAGTTTAAATCCGGCCTGGAAAGCCCGGCCTGGAATGTCCGGCAAATATGCGTTGACAAAACTTTTTCGCCATGATCGACTACCGTAAAATCATCACCATCGAACCCGGCAAGCGGGGCGGTAAACCCTGTATTCGGGGAATGCGAATTACAGTGGGTGACATTCTTGGCTGGTTGGCTTCGGGAATGTCATCCGAGGAAATTATTGAAGATTTTCCTGAACTTACCCGGGACGATATCCTGGCGGCGCTTTCCTTCGCGGCTGCCCGTGAGCAAAATGCCACCATCATTCTGTCCGCATGAAATTCCTGCTTGATCAGAATATTTCCCGTCGGATATGCGCCAAAATCAGTCCCGTTTTCGGCGAAGTAACGTCTGCAATTGAACAAGGTTTGTTTAACGCAAACGACCGTGAGATATGGGAATTTGCCAAAAGTCACGGGTACGTTTTGATCTCTCAAGACAAAGATCATTACGACTTATCTCGTCTGTACGGGCACCCGCCAAAACTGATTTTGGCTTCGTTATGGCAACGCATCCAATCAGATAACCGCATCGCTTTTGCTTGCTTACGCAGAAACAATTTTTGAATTTCTTACGGACGACGAGCCAGGATGTATGGAAATCTTCCGGTTCCCGGCAGTCTAACTTTTTATCCTTTGAACCAAACACTTTTTTATGAAGACTTTAAAAGGCCCTGCCATTTTCCTCGCCCAATTCCTGGGCGATACCGAGCCGTTCAACTCGCTCGAAAGCATCTCCAAATACATGGCTTCGCTGGGCTACCTCGGCGTACAATTGCCCGCTTGGGACGCCCGCTGCATCGACCTCAAACAGGCCGCAGAAAGCAAAACGTACTGCGACGATTTGAAGGGTAAACTGAAGGAGTGGGGCGTGGAACTCACCGAAATTGCCACGCACTTGCAGGGGCAATTAGTCGCCGTTCACCCGGCGTACGCGGCTATGTTCGATGGTTTCGGCCCGGCTGAGTTGGCCGGAAAACCCAAAGACCAACAGGCTTGGGCCACCCAGCAATTGCTCTGGGCCGCCAAAGCGAGTCAGAATCTGGGCTTGAAATCGCACCCGACGTTTTCGGGGGCGTTGCTCTGGCCGTTTATGTACCCCTGGCCGCAACGCCCCGCCGGGCTGGTGGAGAGCGGTTTCAAGGAACTCGCCGCCCGCTGGACGCCCATCCTCAACGCCTTCGACGAGGCGGGCGTAGACGTGTGCTACGAACTCCACCCCGGCGAAGACCTCCACGACGGCATCACGTTTGAAATGTTTTTGGAAGCTACCGGCAACCACCCCCGCGCGGCCATCAACTACGACCCGAGCCACTTCGTGCTCCAGCAGTTGGACTACCTGCAATTCATTGATTTTTACCACGAGCGCATCCGGGCCTTCCACGTGAAAGACGCCGAGTTCAACCCCAGCGGCAAGCAGGGCGTGTACGGCGGCTTCCAGGGTTGGGTGGAGCGGGCCGGGCGGTTCCGTTCCCTCGGCGATGGGCAGGTGGATTTCAGCGGAATTTTCAGCAAAATGGCCCAGTACAACTACGACGGTTGGGCCGTGCTCGAATGGGAATGCGCCATCAAGCACCCCGAGCAGGGAGCCGCCGAAGGCGCACCCTTCATCGAAAGCCACATCATCCGCGTGACCGAGCGGGCCTTCGATGATTTCGCGGGGACGGGGGCGGATGAAGCGTTTAATCAGAAAGTACTTGGACTTTAATTAACTGGGGCTGTGGCACACGGGACGAAGGGGGTTCTGTGTGCCAATACTTACAGATAATGCGTTATCTTCGTGAACACTTCGAAATTTATATATCATGAAAGTTACCTCTAAGAGCAAGCCCTCGAAAGAAATGCGGTTGGAGCGAAAAAAACGCTTACAAAATCTTTCAGAAAGTCAAAAAAATAATATTTCGGAAAGATTAAAAAAAGCTGCATCAAATCCTGATCCAAGGAGGATTCACGTAATTTATCGCGATCAGAATTGGATTACAAAAGGAGAGGGGGCACAAAGAGCAAATAAGATTTTCAAATTAACACGAGATGCGGTTGCGGCGGCTGACTTCGCTTTAAAAAACGGAAAAGTGAATGCAGTTATTGTTCACAAGATGGATGGTACCATTGAAAAATGGAAAAAAGCCGATGTTGAGATATGAGTTTCGATAGAAGTGTTTTTATCAATTGTCCTTTTGATAAGGATTACCGTCCTTTATTGGACGCTATGCTTTTTACAATTGTATATTTGGAGCATGAACCGCTTATTTCAGAAACGGTCGATTCGGGAATTGAGCGAATGAATTCAATTCAAAATTTAATTAGACAGGCAAAATATAGCATTCATGATTTGTCACGGATGGAAGCTCATGCAGCGGGGGATTTGCCAAGATTTAATATGCCTTTTGAGTTAGGCGTTGATTTTGGGTGCCGACTTTATGGAGGCGGAAACTTAGAAAGTAAAATGTTCCTTGTACTCGAAAAAGAAAATCATAGATATCACGCAACACTCTCAGATTTGTCAGGAAAAGATATTGAATCTCATGGAAACAAACCTAAGACTCTCGTACGGAAAGTAAGAAATTGGCTTGGTAAAATTTATAATGAAAAGCTGATTGGGCCAGACAAGATATGGGAGGGTTATAATGAATTTCTAAGTTATTTATCTATAACACTCGAAGATGAAGGTTTCGACGCGGATGATATAGAAGATTTGAGCCGTTCTGACTTTATCAGATACATAAAGGACTGGATTTCAGCAAGAGCTGCACTGTGACTCATACAATAGTTCACGAACTCGCGCAAGTTTAGCGTAGCGTAACTTGTGTGTACTAATCGCGGCAGTTTGTAACTGCCTTTCCAGCAAATAGATAACTTTCGCAGTGAGTAAATCCGTACTTTTCGTTAAAACCTTGAACCATGAACCGGGTCGAACATCTTCTGAAAGAAATCAGCCAACTTACCCCCGAGGAAGTGGAGCAGGTGTACCACGAACTCGCCAAACGCGTGGATCGTACCGAACACGCCTCGGCGGTGCTGGAAAAATACCGGGGCCGGGGGGAAGGCGTCTGGAAAGAAGATGCCCAAGCGTACGTAAACACCCTGCGCAGCGATGACCGGTTCTGAAAAGATATTTCTCTTTGCCCCGGTCGGTGAGGACACTGACCACAGCATTAACGGTAAACACATTATTGCGTAACTTCACAGACCAAATCCTGAAAGTCATGTCGACACTCGAAGTCAAAGCCGAATTCCATCGCCTGATTGATCAAATCGAAGACGAGACCTACTTACGCGAGGTGATGGAAGCCATGCGTTCGGAAGTAGAGCAAAACACCGACGTGGCCTACGAACTAAGCCGGGAAGAATTGGCCCAACTGCCCGCCTCGCTGGAGGCGGTGAAACAAGGGCGCTTTACAACCAACGAGCAGTTGAAAACAGAAGTACGGCAGTGGCTTACGAGGTAGTCTGGTCGGATCCGGCGAAGGAAAACTACCGCAACCGGATTGCCGACCTGATGAATGCCGGTGGCGACGGGGCTGCTGACCGTTTCGCCGAGGCGATTTTCAAAAAAACAACCTTGCTCGAACGGAATCCATACATCGGAGTGCGGTCAGAGTTCATTACTTCGTTGCGCCGCCTGCTTGTGGATGACCGCTACGCGCTATTTTACACGGTGTTGAGAAATGAGGTCATCGTGCTGAATTTAGCGGATACGCGTAGGTTTAGGGGAAAATGGTAACCAGAGGGCCTTCGATGATTTCGCCGGGACGGGGGCGGATGAGGCGTTTAATCAGAAAGTACTTGGACTTTAATTTACTTGGGCTGTGGCACACGGGACGGAATTCTGTTCTGTGTGCCTCGCCCCGGTTGGTGTCCTCACCGACCGGAACGGGTTGGGATAAAACAAGTGGCCGGTGAGGACACCGACCGGGGCAGTAGTAAAATTCATACAAACTATGGCGCTGAAAGATACTGTTCTAAAGTTTTCAAAAAAACAAGTTGATGATGCCGGTA
>JAJAZB010000303.1 GCA_026785975.1 Cytophagaceae bacterium
CCTTTTAACTGTCTTAATCCTTGTTTTTCTGGAAGTAGAATTCTGATACAACATTCACGATTACCCTGCGCAACTTCGGCAGTCTTAATCCTTGTTTTTCTGGAAGTAGAATTCTGATAGCGCGGATAATTTTTTCTTGGCTATCAAGGGGTTACGGGTTAGTTTGTTGGAAAAAGTTAATAAAATCTTCATAAACGAATACCGGGTTTTGGCCAAAAGCCTTGTACATTTCAAAGAACGCCGCCAATCCGTTGCTGGCTTTGTAACCCGAAAATAGGGGTTTCAACCCAACTTTGCAACCACCACCAAAAAGCCGGTTGCTCCATCAAATAAACAACGTACTCCGGGGGCGGGTCATGAGTTCAAACTCGAAGGTTTTACCGATACAGATCAGGTTGTTGAGCATATCTTCACCCACCGGGACGAGCAACAAACTATCGTTATTTTCGTAAGCCTGCTGAATTTCACGCAACGTATCCGCGATTTCGCGGTGATGCCGCCGGTGCAGCCGGGCGAAGAAAACGGATTTCTGCACCCGCAGGCAACCCTTTTTTTCGAGGTACTGCGCTACCAACCGGCGCACCTTGTCGTCTTCGATGTCGTAGAGGATAAAACAAAACATATCTTCAGAATTTAAGGATGGCCGGCGGAGGGTTTCGAGCAGGTTTTGCAGGTACACCGGCAGGGGTTGTCCGGCGCGGTTGGCCAGTACGTCCCAGGCCAGAGCCGGTGAGAGTTGCCGGGGTCGGGTCGGTTTCCCGAAATCCTTCAGCAACGGAGGGCGTTTGGGTTTGTTGGGCATGAGTTGGTTAGATTACCCCCAACCGACCCGTCGGACCGTCCCTGAAGGGGGCTTTTCGTAGCTAATGTTTTTTCTTTTTAGCCCCCTTCAGGGACGGTCCGACGGGTCGGTTGGGGGCCTGATTAAAAAGGCACTTCATTACTCGCCTCGGTGTTTTCCCGAAAAAGCAGATCGAATACCTGTTGGTACACCGCATCGTTGAGCGCCGGATCGGTGCCACTCCGGGGGCTACGGATCACCGAAAAGCCCCGTTTGCCGTAAAATACGTTGAGTTCGGCCTCGTGAGGGCCTTCCATAAACTTGAGTTTCAGGCCGTACCGGATGGGCAGCACCTCGGTCAGGCGGATCTGGCCAGCGCTGAAACAGGGCCGGATCATCGCCTCGGCCTCGCGCAGGCGCTCCGGCACAAATGGCTCCGGGCCAGGCGGCCGGGCGGGCCGACCCGGATTGACCAGTTGGCGCAGGTGCCGGTAGGTATCGGCATCGGGTGCTCGCAGGTCGCTCGCCACCACAGCGGGTACCGAGGGCGGTTCGGGCCGTTGGGCCTCGGCGGGGAGCAACCCGCCCCAGGCGAGCGGCGGCACGGTGGGGTCAAAAACGGCTTCGGGATCGTGGCACAAAAAACACGCCCGGCTCACATCGCAGGTGCGCAGATCGACGATGCCGTTGAGTTGCAGGTGCTCGGCCAGATGGCTGGCAAATTTCCGGTAAAAGAGGGTGTACTGGCCCGCATCGAAACACGGCGGCTCGAGCCGGTAAAACAACTTGAGGCCCTGACCGCTCGGTGAGGTAAACAGCAATTCGGGCGGGCACATCTGCCGGATGCGTTCGCCCAGGCGCTGCCGCTCCAGGGCCGTGCGGAAACAAGCGTCCAGATCGACCACGGCGTAGTTGGCCCGCTCAAAGTACGTTTTCTGCCGCAGTCCGTCGGTAAACGCACTGCCCGTCACAAAAGGCAACCCCTGCTTGGCCGCGCCGTAAGCCTGCACGTCGAGTGCCCGGAGCCGCCGGATGCGGGCCGTTTGGTCGGCCAGGGCCGAGCCGGGATCGGTGAGGATTTGGAACACCGCCCCGGCCGTCACGGGTTGCAGCCGCTCCAGGTGGCTTTCTTTGATGGTCGTACCAAAATAGAGCATGGGGTTTTTTTAAGTTGAAAGTTGAAAATTGAGAGTTGAGAATTGAGAATTTTCAACTCTCAATTTTCAATTTTCAACTTCTTCGCCAACTGCTGGGCTTCGAGGTCGATGTGCGTCTGGCGCGACCTCGGCAGGTCGTTGAGCGTGACGACCTCTTCGAGGTAATCGTTGAACGACTGAATCAGCACGCGCTTCCCGGCGGTGTTGAGCCAGATCGCCTTCTGGCCCGAGGCGGCCTCAACCTCATCGAAAAACTCCGGGAAAATGACCTGTTGGTGGCACAGGTGGCACACCACGTAATCGGCCCAGACCCGAAACGGCTCGATAAAATCGTACGTCAGCACGGGGCGGTTGTACTCGTCGCGGTGCATCACGCCAATGGCCGGATCGAGGCCCGCCCGGATCAGCGCCGATTCCACCAGCGTATACAGCATCCCGTAGGCGTAGTTGAGCAGGCAGTTGAAGCCATCGAGCGCCGGGTGCTGCGAGCGACGCGGAAACCGGTACATCTCGGGCAGCAACCGGCTGATGGTCTCAAAATACACCCGGCTCAGCGAGCCTTCGTAGCCCCTGAAACTGGCAAACGTGTCGTGCAGGCTGTTGGCGGGCAGGTGCCGGATTTTTTGCTGCAGCCGGGCCATGCCCTCCGAGGCTTTTTGCCCGGCTTCGCCCGCCAGCGGATTGAGCATACCCAACGCCGCCAGCATCGTGAGTTGGTTGTCGGCCTTGCGCAGCAGCAGGCCCCGGATCCATTCAATGGCTTTGGGACTACCCGAAAACGAGAGTTGATTTTTGCGAATCGTGGCGATGGAGCCAAACTTATTGCTCCACACCCGCGCCACCGGAAAGCCCTTACCATCGACCAGCACCAGGTCGGTATCGTGTTCGATGGCAATCAGTACGGCCTCATGGGTGAGTTTGGTGCCGGGGTGCAGGGTAATCGTTTTCACCTGGTGGGGCGGCACCCAGTGTTCGGCATCGGCGGTGGTGATGCGGTAGCGGCCACTGCGCACCGAGAGCGTAGCGCCTTTTTTGTTGAGAATAAGCTGCATAGCGATTGGTTTAGGCCGCTAAGTTCCGCGCCGCTGATGCAGTGTATCTTCATTTTTTTGGGGGAAGGGAATTTATTTTTTTGGGGGGGGTGCCCGTCATTGCGAGCGCAGCGAAGCAATCTGCCGCTGAAGACCATTCCAGAAAAGCTGGCCTGCTCCGACAGATTGCCAAACCAGGCAGGGGTGAGGTGGGTGGCCCAAGGCGTAGGCTTCGGGCAGGCGGTTGGCTTGGAGGTGGGTGAGGGAGGTAGATTTTTGGGAAAGGAGGTTAGTCAATGGCGACTAAAATTGTTTGACGATGGCTTCGTTCAGTTCAGCGTAAGGATCAGAATCTGGAAGACCAAATAGTGTGTAGCATTCCAACAGAAAGCCGTCCAAGTATCCCAAAACAGATGTCCACTCTTCATCCAGAATGAATCGTCCATTATGAGCCACCTTGTTTCGGATCGTGTTAATTCCAACTACTGATCTACCCTGAAAAAGCTGCGCCCCTTTATCTTTTCCTCTTGCTATCCACGGGTCTAAAAGCGCAAGAAATTTTTGGTGATCCGGGTATTGAATCTGGCGACAAATTATTATTTGAAAAGGAACATCGTTGGAAAGTCTTTGTTTTTCGTCTGTGTAGGCACTCGCTATTGTTGGAAAGCGTCGACGTGCGTCATTTAGAAGTCGGTTCACCTCGTCCTGACGTTTTCCATCGTCAACTAATTGATAACCAAACTGATGCTGAATGCTGGCTGCCAGATAAGCTTCGTAAAACACAGCCATTGCCAGCACGGTTTCATTGTAGCGTCGCGTTTGGTGCAACGTTCGAACTTTTGCTAACCATTCGCCTAACATAAAAAGTGATTCGGTGCCTACAATATTGGCAAATGATAGATTAGATAAAATTGACTGTCGTTGGCTGGTCAATAACAGGTTAGGATAGTCAACAATTCTCTTCTTCATTGATTCGCTCAGTTTGCCCATTAGTTCATCGAGGCGATTAAATCGGGCGTAGGCAAATAGTAATAATTTGTCTGCCAGATTAGAAGCTCCCAATGCATCCTGTGGGCGGACGTATCCACGCAACGTCAGGGCAGCGCGGTAC
>JAJAZB010000304.1 GCA_026785975.1 Cytophagaceae bacterium
CGCTGGTACATCAGCAGGGTAAACAGTCCGGTGCTCGTCAGTACACCCACGTCGAGCCAAAGCCAGATTTGACGCAACATCGTTTTGAAACAAGCCACCAACGCGGCGGTCAACTGTCGGCCTTCGGGGTTGGAGCCAATGCGGACGGCGTTGCCGGGGGCACTCAATTCCAGGTACACCGAACCGAGGGCGACTACCCCCAACAGCAACACGGCCCAATCCCGCTGCCGCTGCCAAACCCAGCGGTAAGCGGTCAGCAGGCCAAGCAGATACACGACGGCCAGCATGAGCATTTCGCCGCAACCCACGATGGCAAAAATGAGCAGTGCCGCCCCAACCAACCGTCCTATCCCCCCGTCGCGGTAATGCGGAACGCCGCCCGGCGGAGCGCCGCCCAAACGAATCAGCGTGGCCAACAGCAGAACCAGCAGGATGCTCGGCAAAACGTACACGTAAAGCCCGCCGGACCAAAAGAAAGTCTCGGCCAGACTAATCGTGCCCAAGATGTACAAACTGGTGAACAGCAAAGCCAGCCGGTACGACTGCCCCCGCGATTCACCCGGCAGCACCGCATTCACGAGTCGGGCCACACTAAACCAGAGCAGCAAAACCATGACGACGGGAAGTATCTTGGTGTACGCAAACCAACCCAGAAACAAGGGCGCACCGTGGAAAAGAAGAATCGCGATGTACCGCCCCGTCCAACCCGTGTAGTAGGCATTGACGCTGTGCCAGAAACCGTGGTCACGGGTCATGAAGGCAAAGCAAAAATCGTCGGCGGCCGAGGGGTGATTGAACAGCGAAAGCACCAGCACCGGTCCGACGACAAACGCGCCGAATAAGCCAATAGCCCATTTTTTTAGGAGGACGTTGGATAAAGAAAGAGTCATTCAGAAAATAAACGTTGGCGCAAATTACGCAATTTCGCGGGCCTTGCCCATTCGCCGGTCGAGCCAGGGATAGATCAGCACTGCCGCCAGCACCGTAACCGCCCCGACATAAAAACCAGATGTCATCCGCTCGCGGTCGCCAAAAATCAGCACCGCCAACCCGATGCCGTAAACGGGTTCAAGGTTGATGGCGAGGTTAAAGCTAAAGGCGGAAAATACGCGCAGCAAACGCACCGTGGCTGAATAGGCGTACACGGTGCAGGCACCCGCGAGAACCAAAATCCAAAGCCATTCAATGCCGATGGGCCAGAAACTCAATCGTTCAGTCCCGGTTGAAACGTATCCGTAGTAAATCAGTAACGCTACTGCCGTCGTCAGGCAGGCACCAAGCATTTCCCAAAACGTCATCGTGAGCGCATTGAAATGCCGGGTAAACTGCGCGTTGAGAATCGAAAACAGCGCCGCCAGTCCCGCCGAAACGACCGCCAGCAGCAAGCCCCAGAGATGGGTGACGTCGGCCAGCACAATCACGTACAGGCCAGCCAGCACGATCAGCCCCAGCACGATTTCCAGCGCACTCAGGCGGCGGCCCGTGAGCAGGGGTTCGAGCAGGGCCGTCCAGAGCGAGGCCGTCGCGATACCCGCCAGGCAGACGGATGCGTTGGCCACCCGCGCCGCGCCAAAAAATAGCAGCCAGTGCGCCGCAACGAGCACACCAATGGCGAGGAATTTGAAGATGATCCGGTTGGGCGGGAGGAGCGCCGACTTCGTGAATTGTGCTTGCCCGACGCCCTTTATCCGATATTGCAAGCCCCGGTTTACCACCCACAATCCAATGGCGGCCAGGCCGGTTCGCCAAAACACCAACGCCAGCGGCGACACGGTCACCAGCAACCCCAGAATGGCCGTAAAGCCCAAAATGAGCACGACAAGATGCAGTTCAAGAAAATGGCGAAACGTGGGCTTCATTTTAGGATCAGTGATCAGTGATCAGTTATCAGTTTTGAAATTTCATTGCTCAATGATACCTGGTCACTGATAACTATCTCGGTATCGTTCGGTACAACACCAGGCCGATGAGGGTGAACGTGATATTGGGTAGCCAAACGGCCAGTAACGGATCGATGTTGCCTTTAGCGGCGATGCCACTGCTGAGGAGGTAAAATAAAATGTAGGCGAAGGCCAACCCGAAGCCCAGGGCAATCTGCAACCCGACGCCGCCCCGGGCCTTTCGGGCCGAGACGATCACGCCGATGGCGGTCAGAATCAACACCGAAAACGGGTTGGCAAAACGAGTGTATTTTTCAATCAGATACGTTTCGATTCCGTCGGAACCCCGCAGGCGAAGCTCGTCGATGTAATCGTTAAGTTGAGTCAGCGTGAAGGTTTCCCAAAGGTGGTACGTGCTTTCAAAATCCTTTGGTTTCAGGCTAAGCGTGGTGTCAAGCTGGGCACCTTTGCGGAGGGTTTCGCGCGGGCCGTCGATGGTTCGGATGGAGTAATCGTACACCGTCCATTTTTTCTTGGCGGGGTTCCACTCGATGCGGCCCGACGATAGTTTTTCTTTCAATTCATTGCCTTCAATGCGCTCCAACGTGAAGCGGTCGCCGGTGTTGGTGGCGTTGTTGTAACTCTCGATGTAGGCATACACATTGGGGGCAATCTTCAAATGTACGTCGCGGCCTTCGTAGTAGTAAGTACCTTCTACGTACTTGTTTTCAAACGCGATGCGCGTCCGGTTCGCCTTGGGAATCACGTAGCCCACCATCAAAAACGTAAACGCGCTGATGAGCAAACCCGCCATCATGTACGGCACCATGAAGCGCAGAAAACTCACACCTGTGCTCAGAATCGCAATGATTTCGGTGCGGGCTGCCATGTTGGCCGTGAAAAAAACTACGGAAATAAAGACCATCAGCGGGCTAATCGTGTTGGCCCAGTACGGAATCAGGTTGAGGTAATAATCAAACAGGATTTCGTTGGTTGAAGGCTTGCGTCGAAGAAAGTCCTCAATTTTTTCGGTGTAATCCACCACGCAGATAATCAGCGTAATGAGCGAAACCACGAAGATCCACGTCGTCAGGAATCGTTTGATAATGTAAGCGTCGAGGATTTTCAAGGAGACAAGTTTAGAGAATTCTGAATGCTGAACTTCAAAGAATGCTGAATGCTGAATTATGAATGCTGAATAATCGTATGACTTTCGCTTAGCCTCACCCCGGCCCCTTTCCGGTGGAGAGGGGCCGGGGGTGAGGCTCCACGCGCATTGAGCGATAGTCCTAAATCGAATAGATAAAAAAATGAATACAGGAATCTTTACCTTTTTATTCAGCATTCATAATTCAGCATTCTTTAAGAAACCAGCAGATTCCGGGCTACGGCCTGACTAACAAACTGCGGGGCATTCCCGCTGATACCCACCTGCACCGACCCATCGAAGGCATTCACCTCGACGACTTCCAACCGGCAACCCAGGGTCAGGCCGGTTCGGTCGAGAAATTGCAAAAAAGGAGCCGAGTGCTCCGTAACCCCCACCAGCACCACGGCTTGCCCCGGCACTACTTCGGTCAGGCGACAATGCTCGGGATGGGGCATTCGTCCGGCGGGATCGGGAATCGGATCGCCGTGCGGATCGGCGCTGGGGTGTCCCAGAAAAGCGTCTAATTTTTGAATCAATTTTTCGGAATTGATGTGTTCCAACTCCTCCGCCAGCGGGTGTACTTCATCCCAGCCAAAGCCCAGTTTATCAACCAGAAATACTTCCCAAAGCCGGTGCTTGCGGATCACCTGCAGAGCGACCCGTTCGCCTTCCGGGGTCAGCCGGACACCCTGGTATTTTTTGTAGTGGATCAGATTTTTATCCGCCAGTTTGCGCAGCATATCCGTTACCGAAGCCGCCCTGGTCTGGGTCTGCTCGGCCAGCGCGTTCGTGCTGACTTCGCCTTCCTGCCAGGCAGAGAGATTGTAGATGATTTTCAGGTAGTTTTCTTCCGTAAACGAACTCATGGTCGGCGTCGCTGCGAGTGGGCGGCGTAGCAATTTCTGCAAAAATAACGTAGCAAGAGTAAAATTAAAATTTAGACCAATCTAAAAATTTATTTTGCTGTATCAAAAACATTCTTTATTCTTGTCCTGTTAAACGAGAAGAAGAAGATCATGATGACGAAAAACGTGTCCGACAAGTCGGCCTTCACGCAATCGCTGCCCGAGGTGTACGCCAGCATCCGGGTACCCGACGGCAAGAGTTTCTGGCGCAAAATGGCCGCCTTCACGGGGCCAGGTTTGATGGTCGCCGTGGGCTACATGGACCCCGGCAACTGGGCTACCGACATTGCCGGTGGCGCGCGTTTCGGGTATGCGTTGCTGTCGGTTGTGCTGATGTCGAGCGTATTTGCCATGCTCCTGCAACACCTTTCCTTACGATTAGGCATCGCTACGGGTCTTGATCTGGCGCAAGCTTGTCGGCAGCAGTATTCGCGGCCTGTCTCGATGGTGCTTTGGGTACTGGCCGAAATCGCCATTGCGGCGACGGATCTGGCCGAAGTGCTCGGCTCGGCACTGGCCCTCAACCTGCTTTTTGGTATCCCGCTGTCGGTCGGGGTCGTGATTACGGTACTCGACGTGTTGCTGATTCTTTTGCTTCAGGATCGGGGCTTTCGGTTGCTGGAACGTATCGTGGGCGGATTGATCGGGATCATTCTACTTTGTTTTATTTACGAACTGATCGTTTCCCAACCCAACCTGCAAGATGTTCTGGGCGGTTTTTTGCCTAAAAAACAAGTCGTAACGGATCCCAATATGTTGTACCTGGCCATTGGGATTTTGGGGGCTACCGTGATGCCGCACAACTTGTATCTGCACAGCAGCATCGTGCAAACGCGGGCCTTCCGTCGCGATCTGCCGGGCCGCAAAGAGGCCATTCGCTTCGCCACCATCGACTCCACGGTCGCGTTGTTGCTGGCTTTTTTTATCAATGCCGCCATTCTGATCGTGGCGGCGGCGGCTTTTCACACCACCGGTAATCAATCCGTGGCGGATATTACCGACGCGCATCGCTTGCTCGACCCCATTTTGGGCGTGAAACTGGCCGGGGTGGCTTTTGCCGTGGCACTGCTGGCGGCAGGACAAAACTCGACCGTAACGGGTACGCTGGCCGGGCAGATTGTCATGGAAGGGTTCCTGAATATCCGCCTGAAGCCCTGGCTGCGGCGGTTGCTTACGCGCGGCATCGCCATCGTGCCCGCCCTGGTAATTATTCTGATTTACGGCGACGGTAGCCTGGGCGATTTACTCGTGTTGAGTCAGGTGATTTTGTCGTTGCAACTGAGTTTTGCCGTGGTGCCGCTGGTCGCTTTCACCAGCCGACGAACCCTCATGGGTAGTTTGGTCAATCCCCGCTGGCTATCGGCGGTGTGCTGGGCGGTGGCCGCCGTCATCATCACGCTGAATGGGTATTTGCTTTACACAACGGTTTTTTTGTAGCCTAACTTGATTGGCGTTATCGAGTGGATGGTGAAACTTTGGCAAAGTTCTGAACTTTGCCAAAGTTAACTTCTACTTGCGCTTCAATTTAGACCTCACTGGTGCCAAAACCGGCGCGCGCATCTTCCGTTCCAGCGCCTTCATCCAGAAGCCACCCACGACCGAACGGGCCTGAAAACCGACCATTTTCCCGTCGGTGGTTTCGTGCCAGTCGCTCAGCGGAACCCGGCTGGGCGTTTCGCGAGCGTAGCGATGCAGAGGTTCGATCAAAGCCTGGAAGTCGGCGGGATTGCTGGCCAGCGTGGCCGTCCAGATAATCCAATCGGATTTGGTGTACGTTTTACGGCTGTCGAGGGGCAGACCGAAGGCTTGCTGCCTGGTCAGGTAGTGGGCGATTTCTTTCCGGGCAACTTCCGCCGGGAAGACGTTTAGATTCAACAACTTATCCCAAACCAAATTGTATTTCTGGCTCCAGGATCCCTCGGGTTTATCGAACGTGAGGGCGTAGTGATCCCCGTCGCTGGCCAATTCCTGCCATTTTTTGGCAAAATCAAGGGCCAGTTCCCGGTACTTCCGGGCCGTTGCCGTATCGCCCAACTGCCCGGCCAACTGCCCGTACGCGGCCAGCGCCACGATGGCTTTCACCGACAGGTTGGCGTTGCGGGCCAGGTGCCCGGCAAAATCATCGGTGCAGAGTTGATTGGCCGGGTCAAGCCCTTCTTTCGCCAAATATTCGGCCCAGGTCGTCAGCGTGGGCCAGTGCTTGCGGGCGTAGTCGGGCTTGCCTTCCACCCTGGCGATGGCCGCCGTCAGGATAATCATGTTGCCGGATTCTTCCACGGGCATATCCTCCCCGTAGGTTTGCCCGTTGGCCAGCGGGTAGGTACCCACGTCGTGGGCGGCGAAGGGTTTGGTCCATTTCCCGCTTTCCGAATAGTAAAAAATGGGTTCGAGCATTCCCTTCAAAAACACCGGATTGTAGAGCAAAAACAGCGGCGCGGATGGGTACGTCACATCGACGGTACCGATGGAGCCGTTCGAGAAATTTTCTTTCGAAAAAAAGAGTAACGACCCATCCGGCGCGGCACCATCCGGTGGGGCAACGGTTTTGTGGGCGGCGATAGCCTGTCGGTAGGCTAACTGGCACAAATCGGCGTACTGCTGACCACCCGCCGCGAGGGCATCGTTATAAATTTTGTAGTCAGTCAATCGGCATTTCGGCATGAGGCGGGCGTACTCTTTTTCGGCAGTGGCGAGCATTTTCCCGGCGGTCATCGTCGGGTCGCGCCGCCACCAGCCCCGCAGATTTTGACCGAAATACTGCACTGAATACACGTCGTCGTAGGCCAGAATCAGGTGAGTTTCCGTAGGTTTCAATCCTAATTTTGGAAAATTCATCAATACGCCCATCGCCACATTTTGCGCCTGCGTGGCGGCTCCGGCTTCGCTTTGGGTGGGGAAAACACCTTTTTCAGCAAACGTCTCCCGTAAGTTTTGCGGTGAAGCGATGGCCGTTTTGAAGCCGTATTTTTGCGGTAATCCCAAATAAATGTACCCCCAGTCGATCCGCACGTCGTCGCCTTTGCGGCCCAACACGGGCTGATCTTTGCTCCCGGTTCTTAAAAAAGTGAGTCCACCCGCCGCTCCGGCGGCTTCAGCGACGACTTCCTGATCGCCCCGATTGGCGGCCAACAGCCCGGACGCGGTGAAAAGCACCTGCGCGGCGTGGGGTTGCGCATTGAGCGAACGGAGCGCAAACGTCACGTAACTGGCCGGACGCGCCAGGGTCTCCACTTCATCGAGCAAGAGCGGCGAGGTAAACGTGAGCGTTAGCCCGACCCCCGCCGCCTCAAACTCGTAGGTGGTTTGGGTCGCCGTCACCCGCGCCGATTTTTGGCTGGCAAAACGCAGCACGGCCGGCGTTCGTTCTTCCACCAACCCGGCGTCGAGGTAGGCCCCACCGCGTGGACTTTTGCAGTGCATGGCCAGCAAATTGCGGCCCGGCTGGAGGGTTTTGCGGGCTTCGGCGGGGATGGGCAGCACCACGTAATCGTTGATGTAGCAGGGGCCGCATTCGTACACTTTTACGCCATTGAGAAACACCTCCACGTCGTCGTCGTGGCTAAGTTGCAGGCGTAGGGCGTTTAAATCAGCGGCCGCGTCGATGTCAATCGGGCGTCGAAGCCAGATTTCCCCGCCACTCCATTCCGTGTTGGGTTTGGTTGAGTGGGTAGCTTGGAGGTCGCCGAAGGGCGCATCGCCCCATTTCCAGGACGCATCGTCAAAACCGGCGCGTTGCCAGCCCAGCGCCGGGCGTTCGAAGGTATATTTTGCGGCGTAAGGTTCTTCCACAATGCCGTTGGGTACGACGGTTCGGTAGGTTGGGGCGGCGGTACCCAGAAATTCGTAGGCTTTCCCGTCGACGCGCAAAATTCCATTCAGCGGGTAGGGCTTGCCGGTCCAGTGCGTGGTGGGTTTGTCGTAGAGGTAATCGGTGTTCGACCAAATGCTCGTGTACGGATCCAGCGTCACGAGCGGGTACGCGGGCGGGCGCATCGGCTGGGCCTGGCTACTGAGGGCGCCGAGGAGGAAGAGGGTGGTGCGGAGGAGAAACTTCATGTCTGAACCTTGATTCGTGGGATTAGTGGATTATCTTGAGAAAGGAGAAAGTGGTTGATTTGATTTTACGTCTTTCATGACAGCTTATTGTTGTGGACGCGTTTGAATTTGAGACTTCTGGCTCCGAAACTGATGAGAAGTCCTACCTTCAGGTGAAACGCTTCGAGGTAGTTCATTGCCTGCGTAAGATGCACATCTTCCAATTGGATGAGTGCTTTCAACTCGACGGAAATCACATTTTCGACCAAAAAATCAACCCGTCTGGTTTCGATGGGTTGATCGCGGTAAAGGATTCCCATTTCTTTTTCCCGCTCGAAAAAGAGACCGTTCAGGGACATTTCGATTTCCAGTGCTCGTTGGTAAATGACTTCCTGAAACCCATTCTCCATCATCCGGTGAACAGTCATCGCGCAGCCAATAATCTGCTCCTTAATCGCACCGTATTTCATGGTTTAAGCAGCAATTCCCACTTTGAATTAAGGTCGAATAAAAAGTCTATTTTTGTTGAATGAAAAAAAGCTACAAATCTTTGCAAGAAAGCGTTAGCCACGACAACCTAATTGCTACGTTAAGAAGAGACTTCGATACCATAAAAG
>JAJAZB010000305.1 GCA_026785975.1 Cytophagaceae bacterium
GGGTAAGGCTAAGCGAAAGTCCTGAACTTATAACCTAATAACTTTTGCACCACTACTTAATTCATGAATCTGGTTCTGATAAAACAAGAAGAAAACCGAATTCCAGGAAGATTGATCCTAAACGTGAACGGATAGACAATGCCCCCCGGCGAAACCCCCTTTTTACACTGGTTTTTCCCCAATGAAAAGCGATTCATCAGGGCTGTCGGGGTGAATTCAGAGTAACTTCTTCGCTGGGTTTAAAGCCGATGCGAATGGCTTTGGCGTTGAGGCTACCCAACTGCGGAATCCGCACGGGTTGGGTGTAAAGCCGCCAGGGGCCGTCATTGAGTCGATAGCCGAGCGAAGCGCCGGGGGTCGGGCAGGTCAGCGTCAGGATGCGTTCGTTGCCCGAGGCGGTGAGTTGCGTACGCGGGGCTTCCGTGGTGGGTTGCTGGCCTGCGGGCCAAAACAGCCCGATCAGGTCGCGTTCCTGCATAAAACCCTTGTCGTGGGTGGCGCGCACCCAGGCCTGTTCTTCGGCCCGGAGGCGGTCGAGGTGCGGGCGGTAAGCGGGGTTGGTGGCCAGGTTTTTCAATTCGAGCGGGTCTTTTTCCAAATCGTACAATTCCTCCGGTGGTTTCGGCCCGAACCACGCCCTCGTCAGCGCCGACAGTGAATCCACCCCGCGCAGCCGCAGAATTTCCCGCATCACGGGCATTTGTTTGCGGTACGTCAAATCCTGGTAGTAGGGCCGGTCGGGTTGGTAGTTGCGCAAGTACTTGAAGCGCCGGTCGCGCACGGCCCGCACGGCGTCGTAGTGCTCGTCCATCCGATCGCGGGCGGCGAAAACGTAGGTACGCGGCGTTTTCGCTTTTTGAGAACCCAAAAATGCCTGTCCGTCGAAGTGTTTCGGCAAGGGTACGCCCGCCAGCGAAAGCACCGTCGGGGCCAGATCGACGAAACTATGCAGGTCTTCGTCCCAGGTGTTTGCGTTCCGTTTTCCCGGAAACCGCACCATCATCGGTACGCGCAGGCCCCGGTCGTAGAGTTCGCGCTTGTGGTAGGCCAGGCCCGAACCGTGGTCGCTGAAAAAGAAAATGATCGTGTTTTCGAGCAGGCCGTCGGCTTCCAGATCGCGCAGAATGTTCCCCACGAGGCTATCCATGACCATGATGTTGTCGTAGTTGCGGGCCACGTCGCGGCGGGCGATGGCGTTGTCGGGGTACTGCGGGGGCAGTTTCACCTTCGCCGGGTCAACGCGCAAAGGCTGGTCGGCCCGCACCCAAACCTGCGATTCGTGGGTGACCATCAGGTTGATGACGGAGAAAAACGGTGCCCCGGCGGGTCGTTTGCGCCAGGGGGCATTCGTCGCCGCGCGGCTGGATTCGTCCCAGGCCGTGAAGGGCGGCTTGAACTGATAGTCCGTTTTTTCGCCATTGGTGCAAAAGTAGTCGGCGGCCCGGAGGTATTCGGGGAAACACTTTACCTCAGGCGGCGGCACAGTTTCGTAGTTGATGATGCCGTTGCCCACGCGGGCAGCCTCGACGGTGCGCATGTGGTTGGAGCCGATGCGGGTGGGGTACATACCCGTGATGATCGCCGAGCGACTGGGCGCGCACACACCGTTGACCGAAAACATCCGCCGGTAGCACACCCCTTCGCGGGCCAGCCGGTCGAGGTGGGGCGTCGGAATCGTGTTGTCGCCGTAGCTCGGCAGGTGGGCACTCATGTCCTCGCAAGTAATCCAGAGAATGTTGGGTGATACGGCACTCCGGCGGTCCCGGTCCGACGTTTCGGTCGCACGGGTCTTGCCCGTTTGGTGCGCGGGCTGCGCTGCTGCAACGTAGCAGAACAAAAGAGCCATTGGGCAACTAAATCCGGTGCGGAGGGCTGCATTAAAAAAGGTAGAAAAGTGCATCGGGTAGCAATCAGGTACAGAATGAGAAAGCGAAAAATTGCCCGAAAATACCTACGGCAGCTTTATCAAAAGCCTTCAAGGTTCGTCGTGTCACTGGGGCAACGGTGTTGGCTTTTGGGCGTTGACCCGTTTCCGCCAAGTTTTTAGTTTCTGGTGCAGGTCATGCACCCGCCGGGGCTGGGCGGTGGCCAGGTTGTGGTGCTCACCGGGATCGATGCTCAGGTTGTAGAGTTTGAGTGAGCCATCCTCAAACTGTTCGATGAGCTTGAAAATTCCCTCACGAATGACCCCGGCGGGGCGGCTTGCCCTGGTTGGCGTAGTGTTAGAACAGGAAAAAGCCCCCTTCAGGGGGCTGGGGGCGGTCCGCCGCGCGGTTACGCCGACGATATTTTCAGGTGGTTTCTTACGGTATCGAAACTAACCAATCAACCCTTCGCCGGTTTCAACATCGCAGGGTTTTACGATAAAAACATTTGCTCAAAGTTGGGCATTAATCCCCGCTCCGAACTGGTGGATTTTGCGCGGGAAAATGGACTGTAAGTTTCTCTACCGCACCGGCACGAACAGCACGGCATCGGCCACCACGGGGCCATCGGCACCCTGGTTGGAGATTTCTACGTAACTCTGCCGACCCTTCGGCAAGACGTATTCGCCCAACGCGGCCCAACTGCCCGAGGTCTGCCCCTCCACCCGCACCTCGGCGGGACGAAGCGTAATTTGCTTCGGCTGCGCTCCATTCCCGATGGCAACGGCCACTTGCGAAGAGCCATTTTCCAGGCGCGGAAAGTACGCGTATACCCGGTAGCGGCCCGCTTTGGCTACTTCCGGCGTAAACCGGACGGACTTGGGCGTGGCCCCTTTACTGTCGTCCTGCAACGCCGAGGGGCCATACGCACCCCGGATACTGCGGCTGTTGGCCCAGTCGCCGGTCCGGGTTACGGCGGTTTTATCTTCGTTGTCGATCAGGATGTCGGGCTGACTACCGTCGACCAAAGGATTCGTTTTAAGTAGGTTCTGCAAGGTTTTGATGTTGACTTGCTGCACGGGCTGCTTCTGGTCGATGGCCAGGCAGGCCGCTACCCCCGCCGACTGCGCCAGGACCATAAAAACGGGTTCCATCCGAATGGAGCCGTAGGCGATGTGCGTCGCGGATAAACAAACCGGCACCAATAAATTTTTGCATTCATCCTGCTTAGGTATCAGCGAACGGTACGCAATCGGGTACGGCGGGAAGCCGCCCATTTGCACGTCGCCCTCGTTTTTAACCATTTTCACGCCATTTTTCTCCACCACGATCCGCTGGCAATTGTGCGAATCCATGGTGTAGGCGGCCATACCCACGCCATCGGTGACGACCTCTTTGCCTTGGCAATTGGCCTGGGTCATCACGTAAGCACCCACCATCCTCCGCGCTTCGCGAATGTAAGCCTGCGGCGACCAGTGCCCGTTGTCGGTGTACTCATCCTTGGGGTAACCAAAACGTAACATCTGTTTTTGAATGTCGGCCCGCATCCGGGGATCGTGGCCGATGAAGTAGAGGAAGCCTTTGGTGTAACTTTCGAGGGCTTTGAGGTAGCGCTGCCGGGTGGCGTAATCACCGTCGGGATAGTCGTAATTGGTGCCGATAAAATCCGTTGAAAACGGGCCGTTATTGTTGATATCCGTTTTCTGATTCGGCATCAGGTCGGGTTTCAGAATTGTCTGGAAATTTAATTTTGGATTTTTTTCCAACGCTCGCAGTAACAATTCGTAGCGGGTCGAGTCGTAATCGGCGGGCCGGGTGATCGGGAGCCGGTTGGTCGGATTGCTACTCAGACAAATACGAAAGTTGTAGGTTTGCACTTTTTTGTCCCCACTCCCCAGCGGAGCCAGCGCCTCGGGACTAATGCCCCAGAGCAGGCCGCTTTCGGGTTTACCGGGAATTTTGTACGGGTCAACGCCATCAGCAAACTGGTGTTTTTCAAGGAGTTGCACTCCGTTGTAGGTTTCGCCGTACTGGGCGTTGGCCTCCCGCCCCACCGTGTAACTCACGCCCGCTTTGGCCATTAAATCGCCTTCGTAGGTGCAATCCAGAAACATTTTTGCCCGAACAGTGCGGTTGGTCGCGCCGCTGGGTCGATCTGAATTTTCGAGTACAATTTCCTGAATGGTGCCGTCTTGTTTTTTCGCCGAAACCAACCGGTGGCTGTACAACACCGGCACGTCGGCCCGCTTGATGTACTCGTTGAATAGGTTTTCGGCCACGTGGGGTTCAAAAATCCACTGCTCAAAGTTGCCGTAATGCTGACCCAGGCGGCGGTAATAATCGAGGGCCAGGCCGGTCACGGCGTATTTGTTGCCAATATCCGTGTAGCCCAAACCACCCGTCGTCAGCCCGCCCAGATGACGGCCCGGCTCGATGAGCAGCACCGACTTGCCCATCTTTTGGGCGGTGTAGGCGGCGATCACCCCAGCCGACGTTCCTCCGTACACGCAAACGTCGACGGTAACCGGTGTCGTGTTTTGACCAATTGCCCCTTGCGCCAGCAGGGACGAACCAACGAATAGAATGAAGAGGCGATTCATAAAAAAGAGGAGTAGATTTTGCGAATAAAGCACCAAAACTAATGAATAATTAACCGCGCGGCGGACCGCAATGAATAATTAAAAATGGAATACATTCACCTATTGCTCGGGGCTGCGCGACTGTATTTTTTAATTATTCATTGCGGTCCACCGCGCGGTTAATTTTTCATTGATTCAGGTCCAGCGGCTCAAAAACTCCGTAAAGGTCGCCTTGTACTGATCGCTGACCGGAATGGTGACGGCCCCAATCTGAATGTTATTTCGCGTGACCGCCCCAATTTTATCCAGCGATACGATAAACGACCGGTGTACCCGCATAAACCGGCCCGGCGGCAGTTTTTCTTCCAACGCTTTGAGGCTCGTTAGCGACAGCAACGGTTTGGGCGGAGCTGCCTCCCGCTCGCCCCGTCGGTACACTTTTACGTAATCTTTCAATCCCTCGATGTACAAAATATCGCTGTACGGTACGCGCACGAGTTGGTATTCCACCTTCAAAAACAGCGCATCCTCCGCCGCGACGATCCGGGCCGGTTCGGGGAGTGCAATCGGGATTGTGGTAGCGCGATTGACCAGGTTAAAATAGGTTTTTGCCTTCTCGGCGGCGCGCAGAAATTCCTCGTAATTGAAGGGCTTGAGCAGGTAATCGAGCGCATCGACGCGGTAGCCTTCGAGCGCAAACTGGTTGAAGGCGGTCGTGAAAATAATGCGGGGTTTGGTCGGGACGCGTTCCAACACCCGCGCTAATTCGATGCCCGTCAGGTCGGGCATTTGAATATCCAGAAAAAGCACGTCGACGGTTTGCTGATGCAGCCCTTGCAGCGCTTCGACCGCGCTGGAATAGCGACCAGCCAGGTGAAGAAACGGTGTTTTTTCAATAAACGCACACACCAGCCCCAGGGCCAGGGGTTCGTCGTCGACGGCAATGCAAGTAATAGTCATTTGGCGAATAGAGAACAGAGGATAGAGGATAGTGGATATTCCTGCATTTATCTATCCTCTATCCTCTATTTTCAGGCGCACCAGGTATTCGTTTTCGGGGGTTTGCTCGATTACTTCGAGTTCGTATTGATCCGGGTACATCAAATCGAGGCGACGACGGGTATTGACGAGGCCAATGCCATTGCTGGCTTCGAGCGATTGCCCGACTGCACCTGTTTTTTCGGGAAAGTTCGTATTTCGTACCTCCATCTCCAAGCGATTTTCCGGCTGGCGAATCAGAATCCAAATCCGGCTCGGCAATAGCGCATTGACGCCGTGTTTGAACGCATTTTCGACAAAAGGCAACAAAAGCATCGGCGCAATGAGCACGTCCCGGATTGGCGTTGGTTGCTCAAAACTGATCGTTACTTTGTCCGTTAGCCGAAGTTGCATCAGTTGAATGTAATCCTGCACAAAGGCCAGTTCCTGGCTGAGTAGCACCGTGCCCGCCTGCGAGTCGTAGAGGACGTAGCGCATCATGCGCGAGAGTCGATGAATGGCTTCGCGGGCCGTGTCGCCGTCGATCAGCGTGAGGGCGTAGATGTTGTTGAGGGTGTTGAAAAAGAAGTGCGGGTTGATTTGCGCCTTCAAGAAAGACAGTTCCGTGCTGACTTTTTCTTTTTCAAGGGCCTGCCGCGCCTGCCCGTCTTTTTGCCATTTCTGCACCACTGTCAGGCTGGTGCTGATGCCCAGCGTAAACAGGCTAAGCAGGATAATGAAGGTGTCCCACATCCGGTTCCTACCCCCGAGACGGCGAGGGCGGGCTGGTTCGTTTGGGTGAAAAAAGCGATCCATGACTTCGGGCAAATTGAGCCACGAATCGACTTGCCGGTGCATGAGCCAGATGAACGCCACTACTCCGGCAAGCAGCAAAACGTACCAACCCATGCGATTGCGAAAAACAAGTTGAGGTACCCAAATCAACGCATTCAGATAAAACACACCGACCAACAACCCAATCACGACAGCTTGGTTGATCCACCACTCCGTTGGCATCGTCACCTGCCGCGTCAGGGGTTGGTACAGCAGAAACATAAACGTCAATAGCCCCCAACCCAATACGTGAATCAGTACGGGCACGTAACGGCGAAGGGGAAAAGCAGCCATGAGGGTTGTCGGGAAAACGAAATGGTTGAAACCGTCCGCAATCTTACACCAAACCCCGGTAAGCCGCCCGGCCAATCGACGGTTGGCGTGAAAGTCCCGACGGATGACCTGATTTTACCGTTCGTTTGGTTTAAGCAAAATCAAGTCGAACTAATTAGCACATTGCTATTTTGCGGTCTACTTCCTACCCGTATTCACTTTTGGCGTGAGTTATACGCACAATGTCAGGTTAAGTCATTGGTTAAATATTTGACCATTAAACACATAACTTTTTTTCAAAAATTTTTCATCTCTCGAAAAAATTGGCATCATTTTTGCTGCATTTCATTAAGTATTGGGCAATCGCCTAATCATCATCCCCATCGGTTTTCCGCCAGATCCCAAGGCCTAGCCCTGACTGTGGTAGGTCGGGGCGATTATTGATAGGGGTACCAACAGCGCCGGAGCACTACTCCGGCGCTTGTTTTTTTAGCGTTTGATCAGCCATCTGCACCGGATCGGGCTTCTGCATTCTGCCGCCGTATTGTCGGTATTCGTAATCGAAGTAAGGGTAGAAAATAAGCACTTGCGTGACCCCGTTGTAGGAGGCTATGAAATTTTCGCAGATAAATACCCAGTTTTTAGCCTTACGCCGCTCTATTCTTCTCTCCCAGGCTTTAAGTTCCATCCCGAAGCGTTCAATTAGTTTTTCGTCCTGGTACCGCTGATTCAGCGCGTAAGCCGTTTTGTCTTTCCAGAAATTAAGTAATTGACACTGGGGGCTTTGACTGCAATACGCATCCCGGATCGAAAGAATCATTTCAACAACCTCACTGGTTTGGTAGTTTGCGGAATCTACGTAGAAATCGATGCGTTGATGACCGCCAATGTATTCGCGGCTCAGTATCTCAAACCTAAACCCGGCACCGGTTTCAAGCGGCTCAAGCGTTTGATTTCGCGTATTTTCCGCATCAATCCGGCCGTGAATATCCGCTACGTATTTTCGGATCTCTTCGAGTTTTGCCGCCTGATCCGGGTGTTTACGCTCGGGCAAGTTGCAGCCGGTAACCAGGCTGACCAACGCCGCAAGCCATAAAGAAGATGCCTTCATAAGGAGTACCTGGTTCTACGGGCTACTCTAAGGCGGAGAGGAGAAGTTTGATTTTTCTCTCGGTGCAGCGGTTTATTTTACGAATCTACTGTTTTGACCCGGCGGTGAAATCAACGGGTAAATCGTCTTCTATCCTAATTCACATTCTTGTTTTTCTTCAGCCCTAAGCGGGTTTTAATTTCACGACCGGCTGAAATTCACAAACGATTTCGGCCATTCGGCTATCGCCGGGGGTATACCCTTTTCGGGGCTTGGTGAAGGCAGCGGGCTGGGCTTGTTTGTTGAATTTCATCTTCGCCACCATAAAGGTACGCCAGCCTTTTGCGGTCTTTCCTTCGCTGGGGCCGTCGGTTTGCCAGGCGCTGAGTTCCAACTCTTCGATGCCCTCCCGGTGGCCCAGGGTGTACGGTTCAATGGTGCGCGGCGTCTTTTCGTTCTCGTAAAGGAAGTACAGCACCCGACCGGTACTGATGGCTTCGCAGATCAATTTTTCAGTATTTGTCATATTCGTTTAGATAAGAAATGGTGATTTTTCGGAACGACGTCCGATCGGTTATCTATCCAGGATTTCTCAATCAGGATAGGTTGATCCCGTACTTCGTCGCCAGGGCATCGACCGCTTTCCGGCGCAGATCCTGGTACATTTTTGCGTACTGAACCGTGAGTTCACTGTTCAACACTTTGTCGTCGTTGGCCATCGCATCGATCTGAATTCGGATCAGCAGGCGGCAGGAGGCGTCGATACTGACCATCGTGGCAAACAGGGCTTTGTCTTCTTCACTCATAATTTCTTTAGATAAAAGGCACGTTTACCGTCTGTTTCTACTACCAAACGATAGCTTTTGCGTGAAAAAACGTGTGAATCATAAAAAAAAGCAGTTACGATTTTCATCATAACTGCCTGCTTATCAAGAGCCCCCTGCCGGGATCGAACCAGCGACCTACTGATTACAAGTCAGTTGCTCTACCAGCTGAGCTAAGGAGGCCAAACGCTGGGCAAATTTACGAATTAAGTGGTACGATGCACGATTTCAGGAATGGAAAAATTCATAAAATCATCCATCGGTCGTCGCTTTCTCCGCACCGCCCTCTACCCTTCGGCCTCCCGGATGATTTTGATCTGGTGTTTCAACTGCGCCAATTCACGCTCAGCGACCGCAATTTTCTTTTCAAAATCAGCGCGCAGTTTCTCAGAATTTTTCGACCGGGCAAAAAACTCCAGGTTATTCCGCGTCAGGGCGATGTCGTTTTCGAGCGTCGTGATTTTACGGCGAATGTCGTTCTCGCGTTGGTACAAATTCCGCGCTCCGCCGCCATCTTCGCGCAACAGCGCCACTTCGCTTTCGAGTACCAATTGCTCGCGTTCCCGGCTGCTGAGTTTGCCGATAGCGCTCACGTACTGGTTAATGGCCTTGATGTACCGCTGCTGCGTGGGTTGCATCGCGTTGCGGGGCACGTACCCAATTTCAGCCCAATTCGACTTAAATTCGTTCAGGCGCTGGATGGTCGGTGAATCGGCTTTGGCTTCCTGTTCGATGGCTTCGCACAGGTTGGTTTTGCGCTGTAGATTCTCATCGTAATTGCGCTCAGTATCGGCGTTTTTGCCCCGCTTGCGGTTGAAAAACGCGTCACACGCGGCCTTGAAGCGGTCAAAGATTTTGTCTTTCTGCCGTTCGGGTACGTGGCCGATGCTCTTCCAGCGACGCTGCGCGTCAATGACCTGGTTGGTGGCATCCGCCGAATCTTCGCCTTCGAGCAGGGCCTCAACCTGTTCGCACAGCACCAGTTTAGCCTTTAGATTTTCATCGCGTTTGGCCTCCAACTGACGGAAAAACTCGCCTTTGTGCCGGAAAAACGTTTTAATGTCCGCCCAGAATTTCTGGCTCAAATCGCGCCCTTTTTCGCGCGGCATACTGCCCTTGGCATTGTTCCACTGATCCTGTACGGCCAGCAAAGCCTTCGTTTTGTCGTTCCACTCGTTGATCCCCGTCGATTGAAACGTTGTGAACGTATCGGCCAGGGCGGCAATGTCGGCTTTGAGTTTATAGACGTCTTCGGCCTGCTCCCGCGACGCCCCGAGCTGCTCGCGTTTCTTGCCGTAGAGCGTGTCCATGGCGGCTTTAAACCGCTGCCAAAGCAACTCATTCGCCTCGCGGGGGGCCGGACCGATGTGCTTGTATTCCTCAAACAACGCCGTGGCGTCGTCGAGCATCGCGCCGGTTACGGACGCCTCGGCGGTGTGTTCCGCCAACTTCTCGACCTTTTCGCAGAGTTCGATTTTGTGCTGCATATTCCGTTTGCGGTCGAACTCTTTCAACTCAAAATAAATATTCCGGTTGTTGAAGTACCGGTCGACCAGCGCGTGAAACGTTTGCCAGAGCGTGTTGTTGTGGGGCGAGGCCAGGTTGCCGGCCGCTTTCCACTGATCCTGAATCTGCTTGAAAGCCGCCCAGCTTTTCTCCGACGTGGTGTTCTGCTCGTCGGCATCGACCAGGGTGCGGAGGCGGGCCAGAAGTTCGGTTTTTTGGGAAAAATTAGTTTCTTTCTGCTTGTCGAGTTGCTGGAAATAGCGGTTACGTTCGCCGCGCAACTGTCCGTACAGGCCATCAAATTTCAGCGTCTGGGCATCCGCCTTGTAGGCAAAATCGGCCTCGTCAGCCCCTTCTTCGGCCAGGTGGCGGTCGAGGGCCTCGCGGCGGTCGTCCGCTTTGATCTGGTCGAAACGCGGTTTGATTTCCCGCAGCATCGCGTCCAGTCTTTTGAAGTCCTGGGCGGTTGGCTCCTTGCTTTTGAGGGTAGCCAGCGACGTTTCCAGCAGGTTGATAAATTGTTCTTTCGAGTGCTGCGAATAGTCGGCGTGGTGGGCCTGTAGCCGGGCTTCCTCCGCCTGAACCAACTCATTGGTTTCCAGCACTTGCTGGTCAAAATTTTCCTGATCCGTCGGCGCAGTCCCGGTGGCCGGAGTTTCCGCAACGACCGCGCTATCTTCGTTCTCAGCGTCGGTTTCTGTCGGCTCTGCTTCCGCAGCGGGCGTTTCCCCGGCGATGGATTTCCGGGTCGGTTCGTCAACGGCAGGTGCTTCGGCATCAAGCGATTCGTCGGCTTCTTCAGCGATAGCCGGTGCCTCGTCGGCCGCGAGTTCAGCGACTTCGGCCACGGTCTCTGCTTGCTCCGCAGGCGCTGTTGCTTCGTCGGCAACGGGAGCAGCAGGATCAATAACCGCTTCCGGCAAATCCATGGGTTGCGTATCGTCGTCGGATAGTACTGGTGCTGGATCCGCAGCGGGTTTGTCGGCAACGGGAGCCACCACGGGCGATTCTTCGGCGGGTGCGCTCACCTCGTCGGCAACCGGTGCAAGGGGATCAACAACCGCTTCCGGCAAATCATCCAACGGATTCCCCGTTTCTGCTTCCGCCGCCGGTTGGGCCGGTTGCGCTGGCTCCGGTTCTTCGGTCAACGCATCAACGGGTTCCTGCGCCTCCGGGGTATCGGTAGGTGGTTCGGGTTGTGCGGGCGCGTCGGGTATAGCAGGCTCGGTTGGTTGGTTCGGTGATTGGTTATCCACAACGGGTTCGGTCGTCTCAACGGGCTTTTGGTCGCGGGCGGCTTGTTCCGTACTTTCGTGCTGTTCGGTCGTCATATCGTTCCCCATCTGATTTAGATTTGCAAAAATAGAAAAAAACCGCACCAACGAAACGGCGCGGGCCACGAACGGGCCATTACGGAGCCTGATAAACGCCCCATCCATGATAAATCTTGCCGACTTACGAGAAAATTATACCCAGGGCCGCTTCGACGTAGCCGATGCCCACCCCGACCCGATTGCCCAGTTTCAGCGTTGGTTCGGCGAAGCCCAACGCAGTCAGTTGCCCGAACCCAACGCCATGCACGTCGTCACGGTTGGCCCGGACGGACGGCCCTCGGGTCGGATTGTGTTGCTCAAGGGCCTCGACGAGCGGGGGTTGGTGTTTTACACGAATTACCAAAGCCGCAAGGGTCACCAACTCGACCTGAATCCCTACGCGGCGCTGACGTTTTACTGGGCCGAACTGGAGCGACAGGTACGCATCGAGGGAACGATGAAAAAAGTAGCCCCGGAGGAATCGGACGACTATTTCAGCACCCGTCCGCGCGGCAGTCAACTCGGTGCCTGGACCTCCGACCAGAGCCAGCCGATTCCGAACCGGGAATTTCTGGAAGAAAAAGAGGCACAGATCGAAGCGCGATTTCAGGGACAGAACGTACCTCGCCCACCGCACTGGGGCGGATTCCGGCTCCAACCCGACTACGTCGAATTCTGGCAGGGTCGCCCCTCGCGCCTCCACGACCGAATCGCGTACACGCGGCAAGCGGATGGGACCTGGGCGCTGGCGAGGCTTTCGCCGTAATTAAGTAATTAGGCAGAATTATTAAGTTATTGAGTTAATAATAATTTGTTGACTATCAGTGACTTCATAACTAATAATTTATAAATTAATTCTGCCTAATTACCTAAGCAAGTGGGCAGAATTAAACTGTGTTATTTTTTGGTGGCTGAACCCGCGCGGGTTCAGCCACCAGTGCGTCCCGCCGGGCGGCTTTTTGGCCGTCCGGCGGGTGTGCCGGCTGATGGGTAAAAACAAACTAATTCTGCCTAATTACTTAAATAGTCGATCAAAAATAAACCGGTATTCGCTACCAAACCCCCAACCGACCGTTGGACCGCCCCTGGAGGGGGCTTTTTCCTGCCCGAAAATTGTATTTAAAGCCCCCTCCAGGGGCGGCCCGACGGTCGGTTGGGGGTTACTCAC
>JAJAZB010000306.1 GCA_026785975.1 Cytophagaceae bacterium
GGCGTAGGGTGATAACTGGTTTTTAAGAATAGTTCAATAGTTGACTACGCCGACCGGAGGTCGGCGCTACCTATGACGTTTTACCCCGGCCCTTCCAAACTTTACCCGCAAGTGGCGCAGTATCTCCAGGATGCGTACGACTCGGGCATTCTGAGCGCCAACCACCGTAGCCCGGCGTTCATGGATTTGGTGCGCGAGACGGAGCGCTTGTTGCACGAAAAACTGGCGATTCCCACCGATTACTACATTTATTTTGTGTGCTCGGCCACGGAGTGCTGGGAAATCATCGCGCAGTCGCTGACGCGGCGTGAAAGCGTACACGCGTACAGCGGGGCTTTCGGTGAAAAATGGGCCGAGTACGCCGCCCGACTCAAACCGATGGTCGTTCGATTGCCTTTTGATTTGGAAAATTCTGTTGAAGACGAAACTGTCACCACGGCGTTGCGGGCATTCGCGCAGGCGGAAGTCATTTGTTTGACCCAAAACGAAACCTCCAACGGGACGCAAGTGCCCATGTCGGCACTAAAAATCATCCACGAAACGGCCACCGCTTTGTCGGTGAGCCGTCCGCTCCTGCTGGCGATTGATGCCACGTCGTCGATGGCGGGTGTCGACTTCGATTGGGCGCTGGGCGACGTTTGGTTTGCCTCGGTGCAAAAGTGCTTTGGCCTGCCGGCGGGGTTGGGGTTGCTCGTTTGTTCGCCCCGTGCCCGGCACCGGGCCGTGGAAATCGGCGAGCGCGGCCACTACAACAGCCTGTTGTTTATCCACGAAAATGCCGCGAAAGCCCAGACGCACTACACGCCCAACGGACTGGGGATTTACTTATTGAAACGGGTACTCGAACACGTACCGCCCATTGCCGACGTGGCCGAACGCCTGCGCCGCCAGGCCTCGGATTGGTACCGGTTTTTTGACAATCACCCAACCTGGAAACCACTGGTGAGCAATCCCGCCGTGCGCTCGGATACGGTCATTGCCATCGAAGGGCAACCCGTTGACATCAAGCTGATTAAAGAAAAATGCAAGGCGGCGGGCATTACGCTCGGCAACGGCTACGGGGCCTGGAAAGACCGCACTTTTCGCATTGCCAATTTCCCGGCCATCGAGGAGGAAGAAATTGAAAAACTAAAAGAAGTACTGAACTATGCTTCGTGGGATTGACTTGATTGCTTCTCACCCGTTTCACCATCCCGGTAATCCACCCAATCCCACGAATCATGGTTCAGATCGACTTCAAAGAAATCATCTCTGTTTCCCTCATCCTGTTTTCCGTTATCGACGTCGTCGGGGCCATTCCGGTCATCATCGACTTGCGCCGCCGCATGGGTGACATTCACCCCGCCTCGGCCACGCTCGTGGCGGGGGGCATCATGATTTCTTTTCTCTACATCGGCGAAGGAATTCTTAAACTCTTCGGTGTCGACGTGGCCTCGTTTGCCGTGGCCGGGGCGTTGATTATTTTCCTGATTGGCCTTGAAATGACTTTAGGCCGCGACATTTTTAAGCCCCACGTAACCGAAGGCGGCGGCAAAGCGACCCGCACGGCCTCCATCGTGCCGCTGGCCTTCCCGATTCTGGCCGGGGCCGGTACCATGACCACGATTCTTTCGTTGAAAGCCGAATTTGCCCGCCCCAACATCCTGGCGGGTATCCTGCTCAATCTCGTTTTTATCTACGCCGTACTCCGGGCGTCGTCCTGGATCGAGCGAAAATTGGGTATTGCCGGGGCCGAGATCCTCCGCAAAGTCTTCGGTGTCATTCTGCTGGCGATTGCCATCAAGTTGTTTAAAACGAATCTGGGGCTGTAACTTTTTTCTGCGGGAAGTAGCGGGCCATCTCGGCAAACCCCCTAACCTGAAAGCCCGTTTTTTAGCATTACTGAATGTAGTATTTCAGCCCTACGTTTACGCCCGAACCGACCAACCAAGTCGGGGAGAACGAAAGAGAACTGCTCTTCAAGTCGCCTCGGGACGGCGGCGAAGCCAGAGTACTGGCCGTATTCAAACCCAAGCCCACGAAGCCCGTGGTCGCTTCCACCGCAAAACGTCGTCCGAGAAAATAGGTAATTCCAGGGCGAACGCCCGCCTGAAGAAAGAAAGTACGGCTTTCAAAAGTGAAAGGAGAACCACCAACGGACGCGACTGGTATCCTGGTAATTCTGAATCCAACGGCAAGGCCACTTTCCAGGAAAACACCCACCTTTGGCCCAAGCATGGCGTAGTTGCGCACAAAAGGCTGCAAACTCGCTGACCATGTTTGCTGGAGATACGGTGAATTTGGGTCAGATATGGATTTAGTATTTGAGAAGCCAACGCCCAGGCTCAATCCCAGGGCTACGTTGTCGCGAACGAACCAGCCAATCTGAGGGTTCAGGCTCAGCGCGGTGGAGCGAGACGTCTCAAATGACCCGATACCATTGAACCCAAAACTACCACCCAGCAGACGCGTTCCCCGAACAAGGGAATTTTCAGCGTCAGGCGTTCGGGCGCTGGGATTCGCCCCGGTATAAAAGGCAATGCTCAAGCCCAATGCGTTGGCATTAAGATTAGCCCCGGCGTTGAAGTTATAACCCCGATTATAAATGTTGTCGATGCGGTTGGCAACCAGTGTAACTAAGTTGGTCGTCGCCTCAATGCTAAGCCGCTTGTGCGCGAAGTAAACCAGCCCCAGGCCAGCATTCAAGCCAAAACGCGGTTCTCGGATAAACCCCCCGCTATTCGTTCGGTAAAATACTTCGCCTTGTAAAAAGCCATTGAAGCGTTCGCCCAGCGGCTTGTAATACCGCACGAATGGACGAATGGAAAAGCCTGCGTTGTTGCTGCTCCTCCATTGCTGGCTCAAGCCTAAACCCAACGCCAGGTTTTCTTTGACGAAGAAACCAGCCCGCACATCGAGATTAATGTCGCTGCTGACACGGCTACTGATGGTGCCGTTTGAATTGACTTCATTCTGGGCCGTTCATGAAAAACTAAACGGGAACGAATAGAGCGATTTCCCTTTTTGGGTCTGGGCAAAAGCCGAAAAGCAGGTGGCAGCCAGCACCGTGGCGGTCAGTACAAAGTTTTTCATAAAAATGGAAGGATGAGGTTTAGGTAGCAAGCTATTCAGCCACCCGCGTTTTCCAACGACTACCGGTTTGGTTTTTAACACCTTTTAACGTTTGGAAACCTACCTTTGCGGCGTGAAAAAACAGAAGTTTTACGTCGTTTGGCAGGGGCGGCAAACCGGTATTTTCCAGCGCTGGGACGAAGCCGAAATGCACGTCAAAGATTTTCCCGGTGCGCGTTTCAAAAGTTTTGAAAGCCTCACCGAGGCCACCGAAGCCTACCGGGAGGGGCCACCCAAATTTGCCCGCAAGGCCGGAACGCTGGCGGCGGTACCGGGCAAATTGCCCTTAATGGGTAAGCCGATTCAGGAAAGCCTTTCGGTCGATGCCGCCTGCGCGGGCAATCCCGGTGTGCTCGAATACCGGGGCGTTGAAACGGCCAACAAACGGGTGGTCTTTTCAATGGGGCCTTTTCTGGAAGGCACCATCAATCTCGGCGAATTTCTGGCCATTGTTCACGCGCTGGCTTTGCTCAAACGCCACGACAATGCGATGCCTGTTTACTCCGATTCGCGCACGGCGATTAGTTGGGTCCGGAAAAAAGAAGTAAAAACGAACCTGCCCCGCACGCCCCGCACCGCCGAACTGTTTGGCCTCGTGGACCGGGCGTTGACCTGGCTCCGCCAAAATCCCTACCCCAACAAAATCCTGAAATGGGAAACCGAATACTGGGGCGAAAACCCGGCGGATTATGGGAGGAAGTAAGGCCCCCAACCGACCCGTCGGAGCGCCCCCCACGGGGGGGTTATTAAAATTTATAAAAAACCCCCCTGGGGGGGGGGGGGGGGGGGGGGTTTGGGAATAAATGGTTGAAAATTAAAAAAAACGCCCCGTGGGGGTCGGTTGGGGGCCGGGTTATGGCAAATACGTTCTTCAAATTCAAACAATTCACCGTCTGGCAGGAAAGCGCGGCGATGAAAGTCAGCACGGAGGCTTGCATTCTGGGGGTCTGGACGGATGGAACCGGTGCAAAAACCATCCTCGACATCGGCGCAGGTACGGGATTACTGACGTTGATGCTGGCTCAGCGCTACCCGGAAGCTCAATTTGACGCCGTCGAACTCGATGAAGCCGCCGCCCGGCAAGCTACGCTGAATGCATCGGAAAGTCCGTTCGCTGATCGCATTCGCGTCATTCACCAAGCCATCCAGGAATTTTCAAATCCTCAACTTTACGACCTGATTATCAGTAACCCACCGTTTTATCAGAACAGTTTGCGTTCGCCCAAAGTCGCCCGGAATCATGCCCTGCACGCCACCGCGCTGACCTTCGACGCTCTGCTCGGCAGTGTCAGGAAACTATTGGCCCCAACTGGCACGTTTGTTGTGTTGCTGCCTCCGTACGAAATGAACCAGTTGGTGTCGAAAGCCGAAGGATACGGGTTACTTTTACAACGCCAATTACACGTCAGCCAACGCCCGGATGGACGGCCATTCCGTCAGATTTCCGTACTGGGTTATGAGGCAAAATCCGTTGAGGCTGAAGCGTTAATAATTTATGACGCCAATGGCTTTTACTCCACTGAATTTGTGCGGTTGCTGGACGAATATTATTTAAATTTTTAAAACGTTTTCCTCAAATCTTGCCTTTCCAGAATCTGTGAGGAATGACAAACCGGGATAAAAAAATGCCACCCATCAACCTCATCGACATTTCCGTGATCGTCCCCTTGTACAACGAGGAGGAATCCCTGCCCGAACTCTGCGAGTGGATCGAGCGGGTGATGGACGAACACCGGTTTTCGTACGAAGTGCTGCTCGTCGACGACGGATCCAACGATAATTCCTGGGCGGTGATTGAACATCTTTCGGCCCGAAATTCAGCGTTGCGCGGCATTCGGTTTAGCCGCAACTATGGCAAATCGGCAGCGTTGCACACGGGCTTTCAAACCGCCCGTGGCAAAGTAATTATCACGATGGACGCCGACTTGCAGGATAGTCCCGACGAAATCCCCGGACTCTACCGGATGATTACCCAAGAGGGCTACGACCTGGTATCGGGCTGGAAAAAAGTTCGCTACGATCCGGTTTCCAAGACCATTCCAACCAAACTCTTCAACGCCGCTGCCCGCTGGATTTCGGGCGTACCACTCCACGATTTCAACTGCGGCCTGAAAGCCTACCGGAGCAACGTAGCCCGCAGCCTGCGCGTGTACGGCGAACTGCACCGCTGGCTGCCCGTACTGGCCAAGTGGAACGGCTTCCGGCGCATCGGCGAAAAAGTGGTGCAACACCGGCCCCGCAAGTACGGAAGTACTAAATTTGGCCTGGAGCGCTTCCTGTACGGCTTTCTTGACTTGCTCACGATCTCGTTTATCAACCGGTTTGGCAAGCGGCCCATGCATATTTTCGGGGCGTTTGGTGCGCTGTCGTTTCTGGTGGGTACGGTGATGACCCTCTGGCTGGCGGGCGATAAAATTTACAGCATCGCCACCCAGCAGAAATTCCGTAACCTCACCGACGACCCTAAATTCTTCCTCGCGCTCATTGCCATTGTTGTGGGCGTACAACTATTCGTCGCCGGTTTTATCGGCGAACTCCTCACCACCAACTCCGACCGTACCACCGAATACCAAATACGGGAACGGGTAGGGGAGTTTGAAAATGTGCGAATTTGAAAATGCGCGAATTTCCAATGTGAAAATGTGCGAATGAAAAAAACATCATTCAATTCTCATACATTGAAAATTAGCACATTAGAAATTTTCACATTGAAAATGCGCGAATTTCCAATGTGAAAATGTGCGAATGAAAAAAACATCATTCAATTCTCATACATTGGAAATTAGCACATTAGAAATTTTCACATTGAAAATGCGCGAATTTCCAATGTGAAAATGTGCGAATGAAAAAAACATCATTCAATTCTCATACATTGAAA
>JAJAZB010000307.1 GCA_026785975.1 Cytophagaceae bacterium
GCGGCCCCCGGGGGGGTGGGCGTGTTTTCCCGGGGGGGGTCGAAAAAAACCCTCTAATAATTGGGGGCGTCTTATCAAAAATTTTAATAATATTTTGTATATACCCCGCCCCAAATTACGGGTCGGACAACCTCCGTCCGATCAGTGTACTTCCAACCCCCTGAAGGGGGCTTTTAATCTGATTTTAAAGCCTCCTTCAGGGGGTTGGGACGGTCTGCCGCGCGGGTAACCGCGCAGACAAAACATAATTTTCAGACACTCTTTCAGGCTTCGCTCCCCCCTATTTTATCACCCGCACCTCCACCCGCCGGTTTTTCTTCTGGTTTTCTTCCACGTCGCTGGGGGCCACGGGCCTTGAGAACCCGTAGCCCATGTAGCGCATCCGCTTGCGGGGAACGCCCTTTTTGACGAGGTAATTCAGGATGGCCTTCGCGCGGTTTTCCGATAAAAATACATTGAGCCGGGGGTCGCCGAGGCGATCGGTGTGCCCGGCAATTTCAACTTTAAACTCCGGTTGGCCCTTCAGCCACTCGGCCAGTTCATCGAGTTGGGCGTGGGAATCCGGGCGGATATCCGGGCTGCTTTGGTCAAAATACACGTTGTCGAGGTTGACGGTACGGTCCATCTTCGACTCCATCGCCGAGGAGTCCAACCTCTCCAGTTGTCGTCCGAACGAGGATACTTTGTCGGCAATTTTTCCCAATCCCTTCGACTCCCCCGCCCCGGCTGGCGGGGCGGACAGCGGCGGTTTAGCGGCGGTTGGCGGGGCCACGATCACCGGTTCGGGTTTAGTCCTGGCAACGGGTTCGTTTTTAGCGGTTGGGGTAAGGTCTTGTTGCATCAGAACCATAATCACGCTCTGAGCCGGTGGTGCTATCGTGCGGCGGTGCGTCCGGTAGCCCGGTGCTTTGACTTCAATCGAATACGTCAGGTCTTTCTGGAGTAAAACCCGCCAGTCGCCCGAGAGTTTATCGTAGCTGGCTGGCACCATTTCCCCAAGTTCGTCCTGGATCAGAACGGTGCATTGGCTCGACACGTACCGGTAGTCGCTGTCCATCATTCGGATTCCGTACTGCGTCGGGTCGATGCGCTGGAGGCGCAGGGTAATCTCGTTTCCCGCCTCCGGATTGGCAAATGCGTAGGCTTGGGCGTGGTAGCCTTTGGCCTTAATCATGCCTTTAATCGCCACGTGAGGCTGCACCAACAACCGGATCGTGGCCTCCGCCACCTGCCGGTTCACGACCGACTGCGTTCGGTCCAGATTCTCCATTCGCACGGCGAAGCCCCCCGCGATGGGTTTCCCCGTCTGGTCGTCGAGGATGTAAATCGTAATCGGAACCTGCAGTGGTTTCATTTCCAGCACCACGAGTTGCACGGCCTGGGCGGAGCGGCCGTTGGCAACCAGCCGGATGGTTTTTCGGGCGGGCACGTACCCGTCCAAAGTAGCTTCAATTTCGTAGGTATCTCCAACAAGGAGTGGTAGCACCAAAGAACCGGTTCGTAAACTCTTGTTCTGCGAAACCTTTGTTTTAGTAGCCTTAATGATTAGGGAGACCGGTACGGCGATGCCAGCGGCATTCTTCGCCTCAAATTGAACTTTAGCGTAGTTTACTTTGGGTGTGGGGTTCTGATCGCCAGATACAACTTTAGCTGAACTAAACGAAGTCAGCAAAAAAATAACTGCAACTTGGAGTAGCCAATGATTCATCGGCATCAGGCAGGTTTTGAATAGTGGTGAAACTCCAAAGTACGTGAATTAGGACGGATTCCAGTGAGATGAATGCCAAAAACTAACGTTAAGTAGGTTTGACACTGACCGCCGAAGCGTCCGTTTTCCCCGAAAAAAAAAGTTTTTGACCGTTAAAATACTCGAAAAATTAGTTTCTCGTATCAACACACTAAAACCAAACTTCATGAAAACCCTGAAAAAATTGACCTGGCTTTTGCTTTTACCCGGAGCCCTCGCCTTCAGCGGATGCAGTAAAACTGACGACGTAGTCGCCCCCAAAACCCTCTCGGAAGAGGTCAGTGGAAATTACGACGGAAACAAGTTGACCATCGCGGGCAAAGACCAAACCATACCCGCCAACGGGCTTTCCGTCGAGATGGCGATTCTGCCCAGAACCGACTCGGAGGTCAATGGCAAACTGACCTATTCGCTCAATGGCAAAAATGAATTTAGTGACATCGAAGCCTCGTTGAGCAGAAATTCCGACGGTAGCATCGATATTACCCAAGCCAATACCCGGATTGGTACCTACAAAAGTGGCACGATAACCATTAACAGCAAAAATGCCAGCGGCGTGGCGTTTACGCTCACGGCGACCAAACGGTAAGTACTCAAGAGCCAAAATGCCAACCCAGAGAATTTCCCTGGGTTGGCATTTTTTTGCCCGTCTATCTCCGACAGCAGGCTAAAAATAACCAGACAGAAAAGTATTTTAAAAAACCCGATAACGCAACCGGTAAAATGGCGATAGATAAAAGACCGCCATTCAACCGAGGCCGCATCCACGCACTAATTAGCTGATTCATTGATTTTTGGCGTATAAATGCCTACCTATGTTCCACCGGTACGTACTGAAAAGCCGGTTCGTATGGCCACTGATTCTGATAACCCATGCTTACCCTTTGAACAGGATAATCTGGGATTTTACCAGGCGCTACTATCCGATTCCAACGGGGCCTGGTCGTGTTTGTACATCAAAGCGTACAAGAGTTTTATTACCTACGCCTGCCAGCGTAGTTCTATCTCCACCGACGATGCCCTGGATATTTTGCAGGATGGATTGGCGGAATTTGCGGTTAAATTAAAAAATGGGAAGTACGTTTTTCAGGGAAGTGCTGTAACCGCCTATGTTTTTACCGTGTGTCGGAATCGCTGGGTGGCGTTTCTTAGAAAAAATAAAATTCAGAAAACCGACCGCCTGCAGGACAACACCGCCGATGACGACGACGATGATTCAACGATTCAGGATGGTGAAAATCACCCGTTTACGATCTTCAGAAGGGACGATCCTGACGGGGACGAAGCCAACGAAGCCGATTCAGGCGGCAGCGATGCGATCTGGGCCGATAATGAAGCGGATTGGGAGGCTGTTGGTCGGGCATTTGCCGAAGTTGGGGCCGATTGCCAAACGATGCTGAATTGTTTTTACGTTGAAGAGAAATCGTTGGGTGAGTGTGGCGCCCGAATCGGCTTGCAGGAAAATTCGGCCAAAGTGAAACGGTTCCGCTGCGCCCAACGCATGAAAACGTTGTACACGCAGTATAAAAAAGAGGAGGGAGGAGGGAGGATAGATTTTAGAGGATAGTGGATAGAGTACAGTGGGTAGCGAAAAACTCAGAACAGCTTCGTTCACTATCCTCTAAAATCTATCCTCTCCACTCTATCCACTATCCTCTATTCTCTGTCCACTAAAAAAAGACGAATCATGGAATTATCCGATGAGTTTCTGGAAGAGATTGGGGCTTACCTGTCCGGGCAAATGACGCCTTCGGCAAAAAACCAGTTTGAAACCCGGATGCAACGGGATGCCGCGCTGCGGGAAGAGGTGGCCATCCAACGGGAAATCAAAGTGGGGCTTTCGTTCCTGGCGCAAAAAGAACGATTTAAAGCCATGCACACCAACCTGGAGCAGCGCGGTTTGCTCACGGTGAGTGCCGCTGATCGACTAAAAACTGAGCCGTCCCCGACCGAAACGAAGGTGTTGCCCCTGCCCACGAAACGAACCGTATTCGGGCCAACCTGGACGTATTTTGCTGCCGCCGCTTCGGTGGTGCTTCTGCTCGGCCTCGGCTGGGTCGTGTACCAGAACCGGGCCGATGAACGGGTAGACGTGGCTCAAAACCAGCAGCGTTTCGAGCGTTTTTTCTCGACCAATCTTAAACCCACACCCCTCAGCCCACCCAACCCCGACCAGTTGGGAGCACCCCAAAACAGCGACCAGCCCAACCCGGATTCGCTGCGCTTGCAGGAAGCGATTACGGCTCTGCAACGGCAAGACACCCAGACCGCCCTCAACACGTTGCAAGCCTTGACCCAAAAATCGCCCGGCCACTGGCCCGCCAGTGCGCAGTGGTATCTGGCCCTGACATACCTCCAAACCAATCAACGCGACCAGTCCATTAGTTTGCTGCAACAAATCGCGGCGCTCCGAGGGCACCCGTATCAGCGGGAAGCCCAACGACTGCTCGGCGAGTTGGTCAGCCAATAATTCAAACGACGATGAAAAGTAAATGGCTCAACGGTTTTTTACTGGCGCTGCTCACCTTTTCGGCAGCGGCCCAGACGGACCTCAAACCCGGTCTGCGGCTCGATGATGCGGGCTACGAGCAATTGCCTTTCCAGGAAATTCTGGTCAAGGATAAACTTCCAATCCGGGTTTCCTTCGAGCCGTTCTGCCCGACGGTACGGGCCCAGGGCGCTTACAGTACCTGCGTTGGTTTTGCCTGTGGCTACTACCTCCGCACGATTTTGGAAGCCAAAAGCCGAAAACTCACGAACAAAAAGATGATTGATCGAGTCGCTTTTTCACCAAGTTATCTCTACGAAAAAGCAAAGTCGGACGAGGATTACGCCTGCTCTGAAGGCGTTTATCTGGCTAAAGCCTTTCAGGTGTTGCAGGGAGTCGGGGTGGTTCCTTTCAAAAATTTTCCCTACCCGGCGTGTAGTCAGAAAACGGAAAGCGTGGATGCCAGCGCCGCGCAATTTCGGATTACGGGCTATGAACGCCTGTTTAACGTGAAAGACGATGACCAGAAAAAAATTGATAACCTGAAAAACGCCCTGGCCACGGGTAGTCCGGTCGTGGTGGGAATGGTGGTGCCAGCTTCGTTTTTTTTCGCCGGTACCCTCTGGAAACCCGCCCCCGGCGATGACCCGCAGGATAAGCAACTTCGCGGCCACGCGCTCTGCGTAATCGGGTACGACGACCAGCGCTACGGCGGTGCCTTTCGGGTGGTCAACAGCTTCGGTAAAGCCTGGGCCGATCGGGGGTTTTGTTGGCTCAGCTACCGGGATCTGGCCCGGTTCACGCGGTATGGTTACCGGGTTAGTGCGCCTTAGATGGTCAACTAACCGGTTCACCCAATTTAATTCTGACGTTTCGTAGGGGCAATCCCTTGCGGTTGCCCGGCACCGGATTGGAACCAAGCCCCAACTGGGCAACCGCAAGGGATTGCCCCTACGAAACATTTTTCACCTTAGGCAGTAGGAATTACACCCGGTAAAAGCCGACAGGTTCCTCTCAATTTCCTTTCAAAATCCCCCGTGTTGTGATCTGAATGCGGTCTTCGGCCACGAGGCTCTGGTTTTTGGTGCAGGTAACCGCCGCAATCAGTTCGGGGAGTGAACCGACCAAAACGGCGTCGCCACTTTCGTTGCGAACGTAGAACTTCGTATTCGGTTTTGTCGGAAGTGGACAAAACGCGTTCGCCGAAGCGTACATCAGCAAGTGCTCGGTTCCGAAGGGTTCCGAGCAAATAAACGACACGCCGGGTGCTACCCGAACGTATTGATTTTCCTGACCCGGTTTGATTTCAAAATCGTTTTCCAGCAATATTTTTGTGCCGTCAGCCCGTAAATTAACCAGCCGCACGTGGCAGGGAAGGCTGGCTTTTACGTCAATCAGGAGTTGGTTTCCTTCCCAATATTCCACACTCTTGCGGCCCCGATCCGTACGCACTTCGACGCTCAGGGTCGCTGGCGCGGTCATTTTATTCCGTTGGAGGGTGTCGCGTACCGCCGCTACCTGTTGGTATTGCTCGGGTTTTAGTTTCAGGTTTTGCTGGCTAATCCACGTCAGGGGCAGGTCGGCATTCTCAATGGTTTTCAGGACCTGGTTGTGTTGCGGATCGTAGATATCCGCCACGAGTCGCAGGTTGTTGAGGTCTTCGCGGTAATACCCCCGGACGGTGAGCCCCGCTCCGGTGCGTTGGGCCGGAGCTATTACCTGGATTTGCGTCTGTTTTTGCAGGCAACTGCCCAAAGTAGCGAAGATCCGGTCCGACAGCCCGTCGTTAATTTCACACCGGTTGTAGGTAAACGTTTCGAGAACAAGTTGCTTCGTGTTGGCGGGAAGGGCTGTTTTGATCTGGTCAGTCAGCGCGGAAAGTACCGCCTGGAGATCCTTCGGCTCATTTTCAGCCTGTTCCACCTCGTTGGCCGTAAAGGTAAACGCAGTCGCTGGCCATTTTTCGGCCTTGCTGATTCCGGCAATCCTGAATTGATGGTACGTATTCAATTGCTTATCAAATACGAACCGAATCCGAAACTCGGTCAGGTGCTGAAACCGGAACGGCTTTCCCTGTTTGTCGGTGCCCCGTAGCTGCTTTTCAAGGTACACGTTGATAAACGGCATTCCATCTTTGGTTCGCTGAATGTCGTAGCGGGCATCTTTGACATTCAACGTATTGACCACTGGTTTTCCGGCGGCGAAAATGCGGCAGTCTTTCACGTACCCGGCCAGCGTGGTGTACGGGTCCGCCGTATTTTTAAACTCGTTAAAAATCAACACCTCCCGGCTGAGAAAGGCATCCCGCAGCATTCCGTTGATGTGATTTTGCAGGGCCTCGACGGGCTGATTCGCCTCGTAGTGCGTGAGAATTTCCAGGTTGGCGAAGTACTTTTCCTCAACCAACCGGCGGGCGCTGTTGGCAATTCGTACTTTTTCGCCCTTCGTGTACGCTTGCGCGAACGCCGGGGTCATGGGGCTGAGAAAGCCCAACAGCAGCAGGATGAGCACGTACCTCATGGCGACTTCGCGGATTGAACCAACTTTTTAGCCGCCGTTTCCGCCAATCGAACATCTCCCAGCAACACCGTCCAGCGGTGTTCTTCGTAGAATGGATCTTTCCGGTTTCGTAAATCCACGTCTATTTTCTTGGCCGTTTTGGCTTTGTACACGAGTTGCTTTTTTCGGTTAAACGCCTGAAAATGTTGGAAGTACGTGGCCGTCGTCACGTAGCCTTCGGTCGTTTGGCCCCAGTCCCCGATCAGGGCAAGATCATAAAACTTCATTTCGATGTTGAAATATTTCTTGTCCAGATTCTTTAAACGCCTCAGGTAAATCGGAAGTGGATACGCCTTCACGCCCCGGGCCGACCCCACCTGCATGGTTGCGCCTGGCACAAACAGCAGCAGGGCATTTTCAATCGCAAATTCGCGGATGTTGTCCTGCTGTTCCGGATCAGCGACGACCGACAGGTATTTTTGAAATTCAGCCATTTTTTGTTCCGTCAATTGCTGGAAATCGCGCAGTTGTGTCGCGCTCAACTTATTTTCCTGCACGACCAATAACTCGTTGACCGGCAGGCTACCGGGTTGCCCCAACGCGAAACCGATTGAGAAAACCGAGAGGTTTTTTAGCAAAAAATAACGTAGAAACAACTGGCGCATAGCCTGACTGATGAATAATTACCAACTGATATTGCGCAAAAAAAGCGCTTGCCCGTCATTGCGAGAAGCGAGGCACGAGCGACGAAGCAATCTGTTGGCGTGGGCCAGAATCATGGGTGTACCAGCTTTACTGGAATGGTCTACGGCGGCAGATTGCTTCGTCAGTCGCTTCGCTCCTTTCTCGCAATGACGGCACTTTGCTCACCTGCGTAACATCTATCACCAAACTTCCTGAATGGCGGCCCGTTTGTAGTGCTTTCCATCGGCGGCTACCTCCGACAGCCGCTCGATCAGGTTGATGCGTTGGATGCGGTCAGCATTCAAATAAAGCCGCCGCACCACCTGCTCGATGGGCAATACTTCGCCCAGCGTCGAATTGACGTAAATGTCAATGCGGGCTTGTTTGGCAAAATACTCCGTCAGGCGATTCATCAGCGCGTAGCGTTGCGGGCCGGGAATCTGTTCATCCGTCAGGTTATTCAAATACCGGTTAATCTGGTCAAAACCAATCGCCCCGGCGAGCGGCGAAACCGGCGTCACCGCCACCGAACCAGTTTTGGTTGAGGCCACTAACGGATTTTCCGCCGTTGGGGCTGCCGTCAGGTTCATTTCGTAAATCGACCGTTTGGCGCGGGTAGCCCAGTGCTGGGTGAGGCGGGTTTGGGTGTCGCGGAGCAAGGTTTCCCAGGAGATGGTTGTGTTGTACCGACTGGCCAAATCCAGCGCCTCGTCGAACGCTCTGGTGTAAAAACTGCCCGAATCGGGGTGGGCGCAGGATTGCTGGGGCGGGGCGCTACTGGCAATCAAGGCATCGCCTTTCACGTCGAGGAAAAGTTTTCGGTACGCGGCGTTCAGCGAGTCGTTGTTGAGGATCAAGCCCTTGGGCGAAATCCGCTTGTTGACCATCCCCCGCGTGTTGCTGGCCACGTTGTTACAACAATCGCCCAACGTAATGCACAAACGCGGTTTTTTGTTTTTGAGGAGGTTGTGAACGGCCAGCAAACTCAGATTCTGAAGGTTCTTGGAGCCATTTTTTTCCAACCGCAAAATCGGAAAGCGACTGGTTCGGTTACTCAAGTTGTACCCGTGCCCGGTGTAGTAAAAAATGACAATGTCCTCGGGCTGAGGAGTTAATTCAACGAGTACTTCATCGAGTCGTTTGCGGTTAAAATCGTCGTCCGAAATGATCTGCTCGCTCAGTCGATACTTCACCGCCGCCGCAATCTGAACGGCCTGCCGGTGCATCACTTCGACATCGTACGCGCAGGCTTTGTGCAAAACCGGGTCTTGGGTGTCCGCCACGATGAGGACGTGGACAGTTTGCGCGATACTTTCATTGCCAAATCCCGACCAGACGACGGCCAAAATCAGCCACAGCCTGAGCCGGGCCAGTCGCGGAGCGATGCGAACCGATGGGCGTTGCTGGATCATTGGGCCAGTTTAAAGAAAAATTTACCCCTCAACCGACCTTCGATGTACGGCGGTTGCTTGATTCCCCGTTGCTCAAGTCCCTTTTCAATTCGGTCAACCAGTTCACGAATTTCGACGTTGGGCTGGTTGATGTGTTTGATCAATTCACTGGTAAAATAACTGTTCTTCTCGTTGCCGTCGTAAGCGGGTTTACCCTTTTCTGTCGCATAAAAAATCATGGTGCCCACTGCCGGCTGCATGGAGGCATACACTTTCTCGCCTGCACCTCTGCGCCAGGAACGATAGGGATTAATGCGGCAAGCATCCCAAAAAACCAGATTGGCCCCATTCGGATTAACCTCCTCCATCCGGGCAATCAACCGACTCAAGTGATAGCACTCCCATTGGACTTCAGATTCAGCAGGCGGGTCGGCATCGACGGGTTGCAGGAAGTTTTCTCCGTCGATCATCAGACCGTGCCCGGCGTAGTACACCAGTCCGACGTTCTTATCATCGAGGTCAGTCATGAAGGTATTAATCGTTTGTGTCAATTCCCGCAGTGTCAGGTTTTCTTTGAATGTGACCAAAAAACCCAGATCCTCCAACTGCGCTTTCACAGCCCGACCATCGTTAACCGGATTTTTCAACTGGGATTTCGGGTACTTCTCATTCGCCACAATTAAAGCCAATCGCTTTTGCATTAAGGGTTGAGACGCACCCAGGAGTACTTCTTCCGGTTGGTAGCTAATCAAGCGTGACTCGGAAGTTGTTGTACCCGCCACATTGGTAGCAGTAACATAAATTTTGTTGACTCCCGGTACCAACTGGAGCTGTTCCGAGACTTCCTGTCCGCAACTGACCCGTTTAAATCCGCGTTGCTGTCCATGAAGTACTTTGCCATTCTGGAAGAATTGGTAGGTCATGGATTCCGTTGATTGAATGCAAACGGTAACCCGATACGTTGGTGTTTTCTGAGTAACCTCCGTTGGCCGGGGAGCCTGCCAGGCAATAAGCGGCGCAACGGGGGGCGCTTTTTTCAATGAAACCCAACCGCTCTGCGCCGAGCTAATCTGCGTGGACTGCCCGATGACGGCACCCAGGCCCGACACCCAAAAAAGTAGGAAAAGAAGATTTTTTTTCATGGCCTTATCCATTAAAAACTAAATTGAACACCGACCGTTGGCGTCCTGTTGATGTAGTTGATTACCACCCGTCGCGGCACGATTCGCTTTTGTTTCAGATTTTTCCTCCCTTTCAAAAACGTATACACCACATCGGTACCCCAAACGGCCACTGCCGCCCCAATTGCCAGCAAGTACCGATGGTTCAACTGATTGGCTTCGGTGTAGAACCGTTCCGCTTCGGCACTGTTGAATTCGTTCAAAAAATCTTCGTAGCGCTGATACTGCTGTTTGGAGCGATTTTTCTGCAACAAACCGTAGACCAGCAAGCCTCCGTAGGCGACGGTAATCAAAGGCCGTAGTCCTATTTTTTTATTGGGTTGAACAAAGATAGTCCCCAAACCCGGTACCAACGCCGAAACCAGGGCATTGGACGGCCCACCGCCCTGGTTTCGGCGTTGCATGGGTAAAACCAAGTGCTTCACCAAAACGGTGACCCGCACCTCGTCGACAAGTTCGATTCCATCCAGGCGATAGTCCCAGTAAATGGTCTTGTTCTGACCGGCTGGCACGCCCTTGCCTACGTCGCCCGTGACGGTTTTCGCGTTTAACGTATCTCCGGCCCGGCTTTCGACCTGAATGTACACCAAGTCGGACCCAGCGATCCCGACTACGTCGTACAGAATTCGGACCCGTTGCGTATCGACATCGACCCGAATATTTGAAACCGTAACCAGTGAATCAGGCACAGTCTGACTACGAACTGAACTGCTAAAAAAGAGCAGCCCAAGTGCCGCACTGAGGCGTACTAAACTGGTAACGAGGCTGTTCACTCCCATTGCTTGGAAAGGACTTTGATTTCTGTTGCCGTCAAAGCCCGGTTGTAAATGCGTATTTCGTCCACTGATCCATTTAAAGGATTCGTGTCGACGTCGGCCTGGGTACCGAATCTCAAATTTCCACCGACGCACCTGTCGATGGGAGTTGGTGGTAGTGCGGTATCGGAGCCTTTCAACTCCCCATCGATGTACAATTTCCCGGTAGTCCCTTCAAAAACGCTGACAAAATGATACCAGCGGTTCAACTGGAAGGCAGGATCATAATACACGACAGCGTGATCGAGTGGCGGCTTTTCGTATTCACAACTGCCATCCTGATTAACGTCCGCGAAAATATCGTTACCCGGCCCATTGGGTTTCCCCGTGATGTACTTCGGCCTGATGAAAGCACTGTATTGCTGATTGGTGTGACCTAAATAATTTGATTTGTTGTAAATGTGAATGGTGGTCGTATCCCCCCGCACTATTTTTAGCCAAAGGCTGATTGAAATTACCTCGGGACGCAGCTTTGCATCATCGCGGATTTCGAAGTAATCATCCTTGCCATCCAACAGTAGAGCCGTCGCTGGTTTACCGCTTTTGCCCGGCCCGTAGGTGGCCCCGTTGATGAGTTGCCCGTTTAGGTTATTTCCGCTGACATCGAGGGTACTTTCGTTAAACGGATAATAGGCAACCAAGCCTTTGGTCAGGGGATCCTGCTTCCGGGGCAGCTCCCATTTACAACCCAACAACAACAGCAACAGACCGATAATCCAGCCGTATGTTTTTGCCCAACGGATGCCAGTCAACTGTCTTTTCATACAGAAACGAGGAATGAGCGGCTTTGAATCTTAATTAAATATAGTGGAAAGTACTCATAGGTTATCAGCAGAACTTCAGAAAATGCTGAATTATGAATGCTGAATGCTGAATGCAGTACTGCTTAGTGAATTATCGTAACTTGATCTGCTAAATTTATTCAGCATTCAGCATTCAGCATTCAGCATTCAGCATTCAGCATTCAGCATTCAGCATTCAGCATTCAGCATTCAGCATTCAGCATTCAGCATTCAGCATTCAGC
>JAJAZB010000308.1 GCA_026785975.1 Cytophagaceae bacterium
ACCGCCCACCGTCACCGAATGACCAACCTGCACGGAAGGGGCGGAGGAGGTAAACACGAAAATGCCCTCCGATGTCTTTTCATCCGCATCAGGATTGGGGTCTTGCAGGTAAAAACCGTTGGAACGCAAACCCGTCACGATGCCGGGTACGGAGCCGACTGCCTGGCCGTTGAGGGGTGAAATGTGCGCTGTACCCTGAATTTCGTGGATGCGTCTGATGGGCGTATCGTCGTCATTCGTGATCGTTCCCTGGCCTTGCCCATCCGCGATGGTTGCACCAACGGCGTTGGTGACATTGACCAGGAAGGTTTCAATAGATTCAAAGGAAGCATCACCATTGACCAGCACAGTGAATGAATAGGTACTGTTACCCGCCGAAATCGTCTGTCCGGTCAGCGATTTGGCTACGTAATCGTTGTTGGCGGTGGTCGCCGTATTATCCTGAGTCGCAATATCGAAGGCCACGCCACCCGCCCCGGCGGGAGACGAAAGACTGACGGTGAACGCAAATGAGGTTGTTCCCGCATTTCCTTCGTTTAAAGAAACGTCATTGATACTCAGGTTAATGCCTGCTGGCGATCCGCAGGAACTCAGCGCGGTCGCGCTATTGCGTGGAGTTGGGGTTCCTGCCGTAAAATCGGTTGAATTGTTGTTACTATCCGTGCAGCCGTTCAGTGCCCTTAAAATAGCAGTAGTGGTGCTGGGAGCAGGCGCATTTGCACCACCTTCATTGCAATTAGGAGTTGTTCCATAGCCAACAAAATCGACTATGGTGCCTCCGGTAGGGCACGCACCCGACAAGGCTGTGGTCGCGTTGACCAAGGCCACTTTTGCTCCCGTAGCACTCATGGCGATAGTTCCTGTTGCGTTTGGCGTTGGTAAAGTAGTCACGCCATTAGCATTGAATGCCTCTGCTACGAGTAAGTAACCGCCTGCCGGAATCGACACATTAGGAAGACTGGTTACCTGCCACGATGTGCCGGTGGCGGCGGCATACTGAACTGACCAGCCGTTTACACTCACTGCGGAAGTCCCCCGGTTGAACAGTTCAATGTAATCATTTTTGTACGTTGAACATCCGGCGGTGCCGCATCCTGCACCGCCATAAACCTGGCTAATGACAACTTGCGCCCAAGCGCCTGAGGCAGTTAGAAGGCACAAAAAGAAGAGCCAACCCGCGCGTCGGGTCATTTGTAAACAATGTTGCATGGTTGTTGATTAGGTAAAAAGTAAAAAATTAGCCAACAAAATAACCACTAAAAACCGGGAGAACCGCCGAAAACGTTGTTAAGAAATCGTGAATTTGAAGTTTTGAAAAAGTACACGAAAGGTATTTCCAACGGCTGTTAAAATTCCCGCGCGTGCTGTGGATTCGTTCACCTGAGCGACCGGGCAATTCTTAGAAAAGTACAGCTAACGCGGCCAAAAAGTTGAATGCTACGCTGGAAAGTTCGCCGTTCCTGCCTATTTTTGCACCCGAATTTCTACGAACTCCTACACTCAATTCACAATAGTTCAACCCATTCCTATGGCATCAGTGAGACCGGATGAAGTTTCTGCGATTTTGCGGGAGCAGCTATCCAATGCAAAAACCGAGGCCGAACTCGAAGAGGTGGGCACCGTGCTGCAAATCGGCGACGGTGTAGCCCGCATCTACGGGTTGTCGAAGGTCCAGGCAGGCGAATTGCTTGTCTTTGAAAATGGCCTGAAAGCCCTTGCCCTCAACCTCGAAGAAGACAACGTTGGGGCCGTGTTGCTGGGCGATTTCAGCGAAATTATGGAAGGTGCCATCGTGAAGCGCACCAACGAAATTGCCGGTATCAAAGTCGGAGAGGGCATTTTGGGCCGGGTCGTCAATACCCTCGGCGAACCCATCGACGGCATGGGGCCGATCGTGGGCGAAGTCTTTGAAATGCCCCTGGAGCGCAAAGCCCCCGGCGTGATCTACCGCCAGCCCGTGGCCGAACCGCTCCAAACCGGCATCAAGGCCATCGACGCCATGATCCCCATCGGACGTGGTCAGCGCGAACTCATCATTGGCGACCGCCAAACGGGTAAAACGACCGTGGCCATCGACACCATCATCAACCAGCGCGAGTTTTACGACAAAGGCCAGCCCGTTTACTGCATCTACGTCGCCTGCGGGCAGAAAGCCTCGACCATCAAGCAAACCGAGCAGGCTTTGCGTAAGGCCGGTGCGATGGAATACACCGTGGTCGTCGCCGCCGGAGCGTCCGATCCTTCCCCAATGCAATTTTTCGCGCCCTTCACGGGTGCCGCCATCGGCGAATATTTCCGCGACACGGGTCGCCCGGCGCTGGTGATTTACGACGATCTTTCCAAGCAGGCCGTGGCCTACCGCGAGGTGTCGCTGTTGCTGCGCCGCCCGCCCGGCCGCGAAGCCTACCCCGGCGACGTGTTTTACCTCCACAGCCGGTTGCTCGAACGCGCGGCGAAAATCAATGCCTCCGACAGCATCGCCCAGAGTATGAATGACCTGCCGCCTTCGCTGGCGGGCAAGGTGAAAGGCGGCGGTTCGCTGACGGCGTTGCCCATCATCGAAACCCAGGCCGGTGATGTGTCGGCGTACATTCCGACCAACGTGATTTCGATTACGGACGGTCAGATTTTCCTCGAAACCAACCTGTTCAACGCCGGAATTCGCCCCGCCATCAACGTGGGGATTTCGGTGAGCCGGGTAGGGGGGAACGCCCAGATCAAGTCGATGAAAAAAGTGGCCGGTACGCTCAAACTCGACCAGGCGCAGTTTCGCGAACTGGAAGCGTTTGCCAAATTCGGCTCCGACCTCGATGCCTCGACCAAGCTGACCATCGAGCGCGGCCGTCGCAACCTCGAAATGCTCAAGCAGGGGCAGGGTTCACCCCAGAAAGTGGAAGACCAAATCGCCATGATTTACGCGTCGACCACCGGCCTGATCGACCGCGTACCGGTCAACAAGGTGCGTGAATTTGAGAAAGACTTCGTCACGCTGCTCCAGGCCACCCAACGCCCGACGCTCGACGCACTCCGGGCGGGCAAACTCGACAACGACGTCACCGACGTGCTGAAGAAAGCCGCCAGCGAAGTGGCTTCGAAGTACGCTTAATTTAAGGAGTGAGGTGGTTAGGAGCGAGGAGGGTGGAAAAGACATTTCTCCTCACTCCCAACCACCTCACTCCTCACTCCTGATTTTATGCCCAGTTTAAAAGAAGTACGCAACCGGATTGTATCCGTCAATTCGACGCAGCAAATCACCAAAGCCATGAAAATGGTGGCGGCGGCCAAACTGCGTCGCGCCCAGGATTCCATTGTGCAAATGCGCCCTTTCGCCCGCAAACTCAGCCAGATGCTGAGTACGGTTTCGGCCACGGCTGACGCCGCGCAAACCAGCCCGTACAAGCAGGTGCGCATCGTGGAGCGGGTTCTGATTGTGGTGGTTACCTCCGACCGGGGTTTGGCCGGGGCGTTCAACGCCAACGTGACGAAGGCCACGATGGCCCTCATCAACGAAAAATACGCGGCTCAACGCGCGGCGGGTCGGGTCGAGATTCTGGCCATTGGCAAACGAGGTAGCGAGTTTTTCAACCGCCGGGGCTTCACCGTCAACGGCACTTACGTCGATACCTTCACCCGGTTGAGTTTTGCCACCGTGCGCCAGGCTGCCGAAGAAATCATGAAAGCCTACACCGAAGGCCGCTACGACGCCGTGGATGTGGTGTACAATGAATTCAAAAACATAGCCACACAAATCATTCGTGCTGAGCCTTTTCTGCCCGTTCCCGAGCAAGCCGAGACGAAGAATGCGGTAGTGAATGATTACATTTTTGAGCCTTCGGAAGAGGAAATTATCAATGAATTGATCCCGAAAACGCTCAAAATTCAACTCTACAAAGCCGTACTCGAATCCAACGCCGCCGAACACGGTGCCCGCATGACGGCCATGGACAAAGCCACCGACAACGCCGGGGAGTTGCTCAAAGAACTGAAACTGGTGTACAACCGCTCGCGGCAAGCTGCCATCACCAAAGAAATTCTCGAAATCGTGGGCGGTGCCGAGGCACTTTCGGCCAAATAGCACAGTCTGAATTTATCTGAACCGTGCGACGGTCGCCGTGATTTACAGGATTTTAGGATTTTCAGGATAAAAAAATCCAGAATTCAATCATCGAGGATGTTCAGGATTACGATTTTTTGGATGCAGGACTACTTTTCAAACCTTTTTTATAAACTTTTTGGTTAGTGTAATTTTCCGTTGCAAAGTACTAAATTTGGACAAAAAACTCATGGCACGTATTAAGTTGGTAATCTATAACGATTTAGGTGAAGAAATTGGAACACGGGAAACATTTGTTGAAAATGGAATAGATAGTTTGGATACTATTGA
>JAJAZB010000309.1 GCA_026785975.1 Cytophagaceae bacterium
GGCTTCTCCCGAAACACCGGATTTTATCATCAATGGGAAGCCTCACCCCATCGGCCTGACCAGCCGGAGCAACGCCGCCCGCGACCCGCAGCAGCACTACGGCATTCCGAAAACGCAGTTGATTTCGCCGGAAGACGAACTCATCGATCTGAGGGAGGAACAGGTGACGACGGCCCAGGCCGAAACGGAGACCGACTGGGTGATGAGAGGCCAGACGGACAAAAAACCGGCTTATCCGAGCACATTCCGTATCAAGCGCAACCGCCCGGCCACTCAGGGCCTGTTGTTAATTTACCCGCTTAACCCGAAGGTGGCCGTTTTGCAGAACCGCGCCGACCGGTTGGCCGGAAAACTCAAACCCGAAAGCCGACAAATTTCCACCGTGCCCGTGGTGGGCATTGCCGTCAGTTTCCCGCAAATCGCCAACGACGCGAAAGTCAAATATTTCGCCAATGAGCAGTTCAAAACCGAATACGAGTATCCGGAAATTCTCGACCAGGACGACGATGACCCCACTCCCTGAACGCTGGCAGTACCTCGAGAACGGGGCCGGGGAACTCAGCGGATTCCGGCGCATCCGGTTCAGCGACGACAGTCCCGGCGAGGTATTTCTGGGATTTAAAACCCCGGAGCGGCACCGGATTTTATCGCTGGAATTGCCTCTCCCCTTGGCGGCGGGGTTGACCAACTTGCCCAAGTACCAAGGCTTGCGGGTGGAGAAAGTAGCCGACCCGCAACGGACGGACGTGTTTCTGCTCAACCTCGTACTGACCGAACCGACCTTCGCCGACGTATTCGACGTGCTGCTGGCCGACCTCATCCCGGCGTTGTTGCCGCTGAACCTGCCCCGAGAAGTACTGCGCGTTTTTCTCGACCGGCTCACGCGCTGGCAGGCGCTGTTCGGGCGGTTTGCACCGGAGGGCCTGAGTCCCGAACAGCAGCGGGGCTTGTACGGCGAACTGCTCGTGCTGCGCAAACTTCTCAATCACCAAACTGACGCCCGGTACGTGGTGGAAAGCTGGGTTGGGCCGACGGGAGCGGCGCAGGATTTTCAGTCGGGCGACTGGGCGCTGGAAGTAAAAACCAGCACCGCGACCTCGCCGCAGCGCTTTCTCGTCAACGGCGAGGCGCAGTTGGACGAGGCGGGACGGGCGGCGTTGTTTCTTTTTTTCCTACACCTCGACACCCGCCCGCACAACCCCGATACACTCAATTCCCTCGTGGCCACCTTGCGCCAGCAACTCGCGGGCGACGCGGGGGCTATCCTGCTTTTTGGCGATAAACTCCTGACGGCGGGGTATTTCGATGCCCAGGCCGGACCGTACGCCGAAACGGGCTACGCCATTCGGTCGGAGACTTGCTTTTGGGTGCGCGGGGCGTTTCCGCGCCTTACCCGCCGCACCCTGCCGGTAGGCGTAAGCGAAGCATGCTACGCCGTGTCGCTGGCGGGTTGCCAGCCTTTTGTTTGTTCCGAAACCGAATTTTTTAACAACCTCGCCCCCCGATGAATGTCGCCAACGACCTCGCTCTTTTCCACACAAACGTGCAACAGGAAATCCTGGAACGCCTGGAATCCGGTGAGGGCGCGCACTCACCCGAAGAGGTCTTCACCCAGTACGCCCTCGACCTGCTGGCCGAAGCCGGAGAAACCGAAAACGCCCGCGAATGCCGGGGCGAAAAGCTGAACCAGGCCGGACAGCGAATACACAAAATCAACGGGTATGCACTGACTGGAAACGGCGAAACGGTTCAGCTTTTCCACACCATCTTCCGGGGCGGCAGTGCGGTTCAGAAAGTGTACAAAGACGACATCGAAAAGGCCGTCAACCAGAGTACCCGCTTTCTAAAAAATGCCCTCAACGGGTATTTCGAGGGCATGGAACCCACGGCCCTGGCCTTCGATCTTGCCCGGGAAATCAAGCGGATTTCCGGCGACCTGGTGCGGGCCGAAGTCTTCATCCTGACCGACGGGGAATGTACCCTCAGCGACCAGCCCGCTGAACGGCGGGAGGGAAAAATCGGACTGACGTTTCACCTCATCGACTTGCGGCGGCTTTCGCAACTCGAACGCGGCGAGCAGGAACCCATCGGGATCGATTTTGAACGGGATTTTGGCCAGTCCATCCCCTGCCTGAGCGTCCCGACCGACAACGAAACCTACCAGGCCTACCTGGCCACCATCCCCGGCGGGGTACTCAGCGCGGTGTACGAACACTACGGTGCCCGGCTGATGGAAAGCAATGTGCGCGTGTTTCTGCAACTCAAAAACAAGGTGAACACGGGTATCCGAAAGACGATTCTTGAGGAGCCGGAGATGTTTCTGGCCTACAACAACGGCATTGCGGCCACGGCCAGCGAGGTACAGTTCACGCCCGACGGCCGGGCGATCCGAAGCATCCGGGGTTTGCAGATTGTGAACGGTGGGCAAACCACGGCGACTTTGTTCCACACCCAGAAAAAAGACGGGGCGGATCTGAGTCGGGTGTTTGTGCCCATGAAACTTTCGGTGGTACGGGAAGAAGAAAAGTTCAACGAAATCGTGGGCAACATTTCCCGGTACGCCAACAGCCAGAGTAAGGTATCGGAGGCCGATTTTACGGCCAATTCTCCGTTTCATACGGCGATTGAAAAACTTTCGAGGGTTATCTGGGCACCGCCCCAGGCCGGGCAAAATCACCAAACGCGCTGGTTTTACGAGCGGGCACGTGGGCAATACAAAATCGCCGAAAGCCGGGAAGGAACCGAAAAAGCAAAGACGGCTTTTTTGAAGCGAAACCCTAAAAATCAGGTAATTGCGAAGATTGATCTGGCCAAATATGTGGTCACTTGGGAGGCTCGGCCCTACGAAGTGGCCGAGGGCGCGCAATTCTGTCATAACCACTTTATCAAGGACTTACCCAAAAATTTCAAGCCCGACAGCGTGTACTTCGAAGATGTAGTGGCCAAAGCCATTCTGTTTCGCACGGCGGTGAAGTTGTACGGAACGAAAGCGAACGGCATCGGCGATTTACGCTCGCTGACGGTCCCGTACGCCCTGGCCTGGCTCAGCAAAGCCCTCGGCGGACGCCTGGATTTGTACGCCATCTATAAACGTCAAGCCCTTTCGGAAGCCCTGAAAAACCTGCTTTACGAACTGATGGTAAAAGTCGATCAGGAGATGATTGCCAGTTCGGATCGCTCGAACTACGGCGAATGGGCCAAAAAAAAGGCGTGCTGGGAACACCTCGGCAAGCAACGGTTTCTCAGCGATTTTTCTTCCATTCGCGCCGAATTGCTGGATCTGTCGTGGCCCTCGTCGCGCAAAGTGATGACGGGAAGTGAGGCTGATCAGATCGGGTTAGCCATGCAGGCCGAGCGGATGGAGAATGTTCCCGCTGACGTGTGGGCGAAAATCGAGACTTGGGGGCGGACTACAAACCGGTTTACCAGTCACCAGTGCGATTTGCTGTTCAACATCCGTCAGGCCCTCCAAAACGGGCGGCCTTTTCGCGAAAGTGAACTCAAAAACGGCCCCGTTTTGCTCGATCGTGCCCTAAGCGAAGCGCCCCAACTTTTTGGGGAAAGTGACGAAGCATCAACTATCCCTGTCGGGTCAGTAGAAATCAGGATGGGTGATGAAGTGATGATGAACCTGATCCGGCAAATGGCAGCCTGGGAAAAAGAGCACCGACGACTTCAGGCCCACCACGCGATGTTGCTACAACACATTTCTGAAGGTAAAACGCCACTGAATGAGATTGTTAAACGTCAGGTCGATGCAAGTCTTCAGACGTTGAAGCGGTACGGCTTCAAACCAGAATAAAACAAAACCCTTGATTTTGAGCGATTCTCGCGGAGACGCGGGGGATTTAGAAAAAGTCCATCAGAAGCAACTATCCCCGTCCAAACCGGGGAGACCCACCCCGGCAGGTCCCGCAACGGACGAGACAAGAAAAGCAGATTTGAAGTGCCCGAGCTATTATCTTTGAACCGACCGGAATCGGGTAGGAAATTCTATTCAACCAGTATTCGGCAAGCCCAAAAAGAACCGTTTCAAAAACCCATGCCTACACGAACGCATTTTTTCTCCAGCTTTAATTCCCCAAAAAGTCGGCAACGATTTTGGGTCTTTTTGTTGGTAAGCCTCACCGGATTGTGCGTCTGCGCGAACGCGCAACCACCCGTTGCCCGTAAAAAAACACCGCCTGCTGATAAACGAGCCGTGGTGGCTGGTAATTCGTATGCTACGGCTAATCCGATTCTGGCAAAAGGACAGCAGTTGTTTCAGAACAATTGCTCGGCCTGCCACAATTTCAAACAAAAAGGCATTGGCCCGAATCTGGCCGAGGTCACGTCGGTGGTATCGGCGGATTGGCTAAAGAAATTTATCCACAATGCGCCCGAAATAATTAGCCGGGGTGATGTCCGGGCCACGCGGCTGCTGGAGGAGTACAAGCAGGTAATGCCTGCGTTCACAACGCTGAGTGATGCGGATGTTCAAGCGATCATGGCCTTTATTCACCGCAACCAGAAGGCAGAACCCTCTTCGGCTGAAATTGAAAAACTGGGTGTGGCCGTGAAAGACCCCATTCCCGCTAAAATAGCTGAGTCGGGTTTGCGGCTTAGCCTGGAGGAAGTCATTACGGCCCCGGCCAGTGCCCGGAAAGTCCCGCTCGCCCGGATCAATAAAATGCTGGTGTTGCCGGGGAAAACCAATCGCCTGTTTATCGAGGACCTCCGGGGTACGTTGTACGAGATGGTGGATAATCAACTGCGGGTTTTTATGGAAATGGCCAGAGAACGCCCCGGTTTTATTCCCATTCCCGGTCTGGGCACGGGTTTCGGTAGTTACGCGTTTCACCCGGATTTTTACACCAATGGCCTTTTTTACACCACACACACCGAAAAAGCCAACGCCGCGCCCGCCGATTTTGCCTACGCGGATTCCATCAAAGTGACCCTGCAATGGGTACTGACCGAATGGAAACTGCCCGATCCGACGGCGACCGTGTTTTCGGGAACGGGCCGGGAAATGCTACGGGTCAACATGGTATCGCCCATCCACGGGGTGCAGGAAATTACGTTTAATCCCGGAGCCAAACCCGAAAACCCGGACTATGGGTTGTTGTACGTGGGCGTAGGGGATGGCGGGGCCACGGAAAATGGCTATCCGTTTATCTGCAATGACCCACGCAAAATCTATAGTTCGGTGTTGCGGCTTGACCCCCGGGGAACGGATAGTAAAAACGGCCGCTACGGAATTCCAGTCAGTAATCCGTACGCTCAGGATGAGGACCCGGCGACGTTGGGCGAGATTTATTGCCGGGGATTTCGGAATCCAAACCGCATTTGCTGGACACCCGATGGGAAAATGCTGATTACGGACATCGGCCACGCCAACGCGGAAGAATTAAACCTGGGCCTGGCCGGGGCCGATTATGGCTGGCCGGAGCGGGAGGGGAATTATGTGATGTACTACCGGGGAAGAATGGACAAGGTGTACAACCTGCCCAAAAACGACCCAACCTTAAAGTACACTTACCCGGTCGCCGTGTACGACCACGACGAGGGCAATGCGTTCTCGGGTGGATTTGTTTATTCGGGACCCGACATCCCCTTGCTGACCGGAAAATACATCTTTGGCGACATCGTCAATGGGCGGGTATTCTACGTAGAAAATAGCCAGTTGCAACTCGGGAAGCAGGCCCCAATTCAGGAATTGGCGATTGAGGTGGGTGGAAAAGTAGCCAACTTCCAGGAACTGAGTGGCAGTAAAAAAACGGACCTGAGGTTCGGCGTCGGGCTGAACAATGACTTTTTTCTGTACACCAAAGCCGATGGGAAAATTTATAAAGTGAAGGGGTGTTTGCGGGAGTGAAGCAGGCTAATCTTGACGTGTTCACCAAAACCGAATCAAAATCAGTTTTTGGAAAACGTGGCACTTTATAAACTTATGTTCTGGGTGCCACAGACTACGGTGGGAGATTTATCTGGAGTGGCCATCGTCGTTTTCTGGTTGTTTTCTCGTAAACATAACGGATTCCAGGCGACTGACGCGCGGTTGGGTTCCTTGTACTCATTTATGCGCCCTGGCTCTAAATATCAGAAAGATTTGCATCCCGAAAAACGTTCTTCTAAAGAGAAGAATCTTGTACAGGCTTGTTAGTAGTTTTCAAAGCATCTTGTGTAGCCTTTTCAGCAGCAGTATCTATAGCAGATTTATAATCTTTAATTTGGCCTAAATTAAACACCTTAACTAAGTTATTAATAGCCGGAACACCTACTCGACCGTGGCTGGTTAAGAAGCGCTGGCGTAATTGCTGAATGTACGGCGAGTTAAGTTTGTATCGTCTCTGTTTCTTAAGTAGCCACCGACTTGGCACCGTTCTCAGAGCTTTTGAGAAAAACATTACCCCCGGTAAAAGCCTCTCCTCATTTTGATATGGAAATGAGGGCAAGATATGTTTAGCTTGTGCATCCTGATTAAACTTCTTTTTTTGATTATCATCATTAGGTTTAGGATTGTTGAACTCTTTTAATACATCACCCTTTTCAAAGACAAGTGCATCCAAGTATTTTCCGGGTTCCTTTGAATCATGGGTATAGACTTCACATTCAGGTGTAATTAAAATAGCATATTATTCACTTGAAATGTCGAATATGTCACCTGTCATAATAGGAATCTCTGAATGATAAATCTTAGTATAATATATACGTTGAAAAAGTTTTGCAGCAGAAAGCTCTGAAGTGTCAACTTCTATTTCTAAAGTGGCTTGCTGTTCAATACTCGCGCTTAATCCTGAGTGTTGAACTAATTGTTCCGCCAGCAGATTGTTGAGTAATTCAACAACCTCCAAAATTGGATTTCCATTGTCTTCTTTACTGGTTTCGCATAACACTTTCAACCAAGATGCATTGGCAGTTGCTAACTCACCGAAAATCTCTTGAAGTGCTTGATTTAAGGCACGGCTCCATGTGACTGAAAATTCTAAATTTTTGTTTTGTTCAGAAAATCAATCAAGGCTGTTTTGATTGAGTCAAACTCCTCCTGCAATTTCTCTGACTGATCGGGACGAAAACCTTTCTGCTTAAATTCTACACGATTGGGAAATAGGTTTCTAAGTCGTTCCTGATCAGCATCAGCAATTATCGAGTGCGAATAGACAAATATTTTTGAGAACAACTTAAGCTTCTCTAAGATAGCCATTGGATTCTTGGCAGGTGCATCTTTCAGTTCGGGATCCTTGTCCAAAAATTCGGGTGCATTTCTTTTTGTCGCATGATATAATGTTTACTTATTGATTGGTTATCTGTTAACATTCCATTACCTTTTTCAGTAGATAACCTCTTCCCCCCCCCCTCTCTACAAC
>JAJAZB010000310.1 GCA_026785975.1 Cytophagaceae bacterium
GATATATGATTCCTGATTTTTGAATTCTGGATTTTTTATCCTGTTCATCCTAAAATCCGGGCCAATCCTGGTTCAGACAAAAAACTTCAAATCCTTTCAAACCCTCAAACCTTTTTTCAAACCTATTCGAGCGCGTAGCGTTTCCCCGGCAACGTTTTCACGAAACCCTGAAATTCGAGATTGAGCAGCAGCGAGGCCAGGCGACCCATGGGCAGTTGGGCCTGCCAGGCCAGATCATCGACGTGGACCTCGACCCCCTGCCGCAGCAAGGCCAGCACCTGACTTTCTTCGTTGGTAAACTGCGACATATCGAGCGCGGCGGTCAGCGCCGATTGGCCCCGGGTACTCGGGGTGGTTTTGCCGTCCGAATCCCAGTTGAGTGCTTCTTCCAGGCATTCGATTCCGGTGTAAATCAGGGCTTTATTTTTACGAATCAACTCGTTGCAACCTTCCGAGAGTGGTCGGCGCAGATCGCCGGGCACGGCCAGAACTTCGCGGTGGTAGTTGTTGGCGTACTCGGCGGTAATCAGTCCGCCCCCTTTCCGGGCCGATTCCACGATGACAATCGCATCGGCCATGCCCGCGATGATGCGGTTGCGGGCGGCAAAAAACCGGGGATCGGGCTGGGTGCCGAACGGATGCTCCGTGAGGATACCGCCTGTTTCGGCCATTTGCCGGGCCGTTTTGGCGTGGGCCGCCGGGTAAATCACGTCGGGGCCGCTGGCCATGACGCCCACCGTAGGCAGGCCCACCCGCAGTGCCGCACGATGGGCGGCGATGTCGATGCCGAAGGCCAGGCCACTCACAATGAGGGCGTTGTGTTTGTGCGCACTTTCTACAATTTCTTCGGCTACGCGTTTGCCGTACTCCGTGGCCTGGCGCGTACCCACGATCGCCACCGAACGCGGGGCGTTGAGATCGGCGGGGCCTTTGTAAAACAGCAACACCGGCGCGTCGTAGAGGCGTTTGAGGCGGTCGGGGTACTCGGCTTCGGTGTAAAAAAGCAGTCGTACGCCCTCCTGCCGGGCGCGAAGCAGCAGCGTTTCGGCCTCGGCAAAGGTGCTTTTATGACCGATGCTTTGAGCCAGTCCCGGCCCGATGCCCCGCACTTTTTCCAGCCTACCGGGGCGGGCGGCAAACACCCCCGCCGCCGACCCGAAGGCGCTGACGAGGTACCTTAGCAGCACGTCGCCCACGCCAGCGGTGAGACGTAGGGCCAACTGGGCTTGTTTTTCTTGTTCGAGCGAGGAAATTTCCAAAATAAAAAGTAGAGGTGGGTTGTGGAGAGAAAATGTTAATGACGAACCTATTAAATCTTTGTTAAATTCTTCGCTTCATTCTCAATAAAAGGATAATCCGGCTTTCATATTCGGGTAATATTGAGAACGGATTTTTGCAGGAAATTTAACCCCGCAAACTTCCCCAACTAACTCATGAACCGATTTCCTTTACTTTCGGTAGTTTCCCTATCGGCGCTTTTTATTTTCGTTGCCTGCAACAAAGACGATGATAGCGGTCCCTCGACCCCCGACGTTGTGCTGAAAAATCATTCCGTCAATCCCTCACTGGTGAAAGCCATGCCGGGTTTTGAAAGCCTGGAAATTCTTCCGCTCATTAGCTCGGACGACAAATTAGAACAATCGCCGGAGTTTGTTTTCGGTGGGCAACCCGACGGCGCGGGGTTACTCAAAAACCCGACCGGAGAAGGCTACATTTTGATCAATAACCACGAAATCATGTGGTCGGTATCCCGGGTTTATCTCGACAAAACCTTCAAGCCCGTCAAAGGTGAGTACATCGTCGATGCCGACGGCGGTCAGATGCGCTTGTGCTCGGCCACGATGGTGACCCCAGACGAACACGGCTTCGGTCCCACATTTCTGACGGCCGGTGAAACCAACACGGAATCGCTGGTTCACGCAATCGACCCCATCGGTCCGGCCAACAAGAAAAATAAAGACCGGGTGTTGCCAGCGCTGGGCCGGGCCAACATGGAGAATGCCGTACCGCTACCCAAAACGGCGTACAATGGCAAAACGGTGATTATCATCGGGGAGGACGACTCGAATGGCCAATTGATTGCCTACGTTTCGAATACCGTGGGTGATTTGCAAAACGGCAAATTGCACTTCCTGCGCCGGACCAACTCGGACCCGGTGGAAACCAACATGGCGGTTGGACAAACCTACGACGTTGAATTCGTGGCAATTGATAACGTTAAGACCTCGACGGGCGTGCAGATTGCCGCCCAGTCGGTCGAGAAGAAGGCCATTCAGTTTGCCCGCGTCGAAGATGTTGATTACCGGAAAGGCAGTGCCGCCAACAGCCGCGAGATTTATTTTACGGCAACGGGCGTGGCCGCCGCGCAAAAAGACCCGATCGCGGGCAAAACCATGTGGGGCCGTATTTACAAAATTGTTCTGGATGCCAACGACCCACTGAAGGGTAAACTGACCCCCGTGATCGATGGCGTGGAAGATCCCGGTAACAGTATCATTAACCCGGATAACATTTGCGTCACCGAAAATTTTGTGTACATCCAGGAGGACGGCGATTCCTTCTACCTCGACAACAAACACGACGGTCGGATCTGGCAATACAGCATCGCGACGGGCCAGAAAAAAGCGATGCTGGAGATGAACCACCGCCGGGGTGATGCCACGTTTGAGGCAAAATACGCGACCTCGGGTGAGAAACGCCTGAGTTCCTGGGAGTACGGGGCCATGCACGACATCTCGGATCTGGTGGGTATCCCGAATACGTTTCTGGTCAACATTCACCCGCACACCTGGCGTGATTTGAAATACCAGAATGCCGATGGGAGCAGTGTCACGAAGGCCACGGCGTTGACCAGTTCGTTCACCGAAGGTGGGCAGGTGTTGATTGTTCGGGGCGTTCAGAAGTAAATTTTGATTTGATGGTACGACCCCCTGCCAGGACCGGGCAAGGAGTTTTCTACTTTTTGGCATGAAAACTCGCCTTCGATTCGTGTTGTGGCTCTTACTGGCCGTGGCGGTTCCCGTCGGATTATGGGGGATGATCGACCGGTGGAATCGCCCCGTTCCGACCCCAACCGAGCAGACCAAACAGACGTTTCTGCACCATCTGCAAACGTTCGATTCCTTGGTCAATACCCGGCTTCTGCCCCTGACCCGGCGTAGCCAATCGACCGATTCACTGCAACGGGCGTTTCTGGCCTGTCGGCTGGCGTATAAATCGCTGGAGCCGTTTGCTGAGTATTATTTTCCGACTACCTCGCGTTTGGTCAACGGCCCGCCTTTGCCCGAAATTGAAGCCGAAGAAAATAAAGAATTTGAACCGGGCGGTTTGCAGGTTCTTGAAGAATTCCTGTTTCCCACGTTCGATACGCTTAACCGGGCCGAACTGGTTCGGGAGGTGCAGAAAATGCAGGGGCATATCCGGCGCTACCGGATGCTGTGGGAAATTACCGAACTAACCGACGCCCACGTGTTCGATGCCCTTCGGTTGCAGGTTTTCCGCGTTATCGCGCTCGGTATCAGTGGGTTCGATACACCGGTTTGCCAGACGGCCATCCCCGAAGCGGCCCGGACGCTGGCGGCACTGCGGGCGTACCTCCGGCCTTACGCGTCCGACAAACCGGCGTTTGCCACGTTGCAAACGCAGTTGAAGCAGGCCGAAACTTACCTGGCCCAACACCCTGATTTTGATTCGTTTGACCGGGCCTACTTCATCACGGCCCACGCCAACCCGATTTCAGCGCAACTCCTGGCTTATTCGCAGCAACTCGGCATTACGCCTTTCGACGAACGGCGACTCCTGCGCGCCAACGCGCCAACGTTGTTTGCAGAAAATCTCTTTGACCCCGACGCGCTGGCTTCGACGGTGGCCAACCGCGCCAATCCGGCTAAAATAGCCCTCGGTGAGCGGCTTTTCCACGACCCGGTTTTGTCGGCCAACAATCGGTGTTCCTGCGCCAGTTGCCACCAACCCGACAAAGCGTTTACCGACGGGTTGGTAAAAAACAAAACGCTGACTGGTCAGGGCTTGATTGGTCGCAACACGCCGACGCTGTTGAACGCCGCCTTGCAACTGGGCCAGTTTTACGATATGCGCGCGCCTTCGCTCGAAAGTCAATCGTTCGACGTGGTGCATAATCAGCGCGAAATGCACGGCTCCATGGACGAAGTGGCCCGGAAATTGGCCGTAAATCCCGACTACGTGGCGCTGTTCAAACGGGCCTTTCCCAGCAGCCACACCATCGAGCCAACCCAGATTCAGAACGCCCTGGCCAGCTACGAGCGTAGTCTGCTCTCGTTCAACTCGCCCTTCGACCACTTCATGCGGGGCGACAAAACCGCCCTGACCGCCGGGCAGGTGCAAGGTTTTAATGTTTTCCTGGGCAAGGGCAAATGCGGTATCTGTCATTTCGTGCCGCTGTTCAACGGTACGGTTCCGCCGAACTACGCCAAAACCGAGTCGGAAGTGATTGGTACCCCCGCCACCCTGGCCCAAAAGGTGATTGATCCCGACTTGGGGCGCTATGCCCAGACCAAACTAGAGCCTTTGAAGTACGCCTTTAAAACTCCGACCCTTCGTAACGTGGCGCTAACGGCTCCGTACATGCACAACGGGGTTTATAAAACTCTGGACGAGGTCATTGAATTTTATGATCAGGGCGGCGGGCGCGGCCTGGGCTTCGACCTGCCCAACCAAACCTTGCCCGCCGATAAACTGAATTTATCAAAAGCTGAGAAAAAGGCGCTCGTTTTGTTCCTCAACGCCCTCACGGAAACGGCCATCACTAAACGTAATGCACGTTGAGTATTCGTTTTGCCAACAATCAAAAAGCCTTCTCCTGCACAGGGGAAGGCTTTTTGATGAAAAGTTGAAAGTTGAGAATTGAAAGTTGAGAATTGAGAGTTGAGAATTCTTTATCCTGAACTCTCAACTTTCAATTCTCAATTCTCAACTGTTATGGTCATCCACTTCGACCTTATTTTCAGTTTCGGTCAAAGGAATTTGGGGATGTTGCAACCAACAAAGACGAATGGCTTCCGCCAGATCGAGCATCTGCTGGTAGGTGGTGGGCTTGGTAAAGTACGAGTTGGCCCCCAGGTGGTAAGCCTGACTAATCATCTCGGGATTAGACGATGTACTCAGCATGGCAGTCGGGATGGAGCGCAGTTGGGGGTGGTTTTTGATGCGTTCAAGGGCCTGGAATCCATTCACGCGGGGCATATTGATATTGAGCAGGATCAGGATTGGAAAGACCATAGTCCCTTGAACGCACTGCACGAGGTACTCGATAAGCTCGACCCCGTCGTCAACAAAATGCAGCGGGTTGTCCAGGGTGCTTTCTTCGAAAGCCTCCCTCAGCAACAGGCGATCATCGGGATCATCCTCGGCCACCAATATTAAGTTTATTTGCTGTTTCATAGCTCAGGCACACCGGGCAACATCCAGCGCGACTAAACAAATTCACCGGGAAGTGAGAATTTACCTAACGGCTTGCAATCGTGGCGAACCTTACGGGGATAGGACAAAGATACCCTTTTGTATGTATTTCATTAAACAAAACAGTGGGCTTTTTCGGGTACCCGCCACTTTTGTTTAATCCTCAAAAGGTTCGCTTTAAATGAGGAGTACAAATTTTAAACCGGGGCAAATTCTTTTGTTCGGTATCTTTGCGCCTCAATCCAACAAGGGCATGAACAGCAACGTCAGGGACGGTTTAAATTTCGCTTCCAAACTCACGCCCCGCCGCGTGTACAACGGCCTGAAGGTGTTGAGCAGCTACGTCGAGTCGAAGGTGACGCGGCGGGTTGTGCAACGCGGCCTGCCGCTCTCGCTGTCGTTTGAGCCGACGACCTCCTGCAACCTCCGTTGCCCCGAGTGCCCCAGTGGTTTGCGCTCCTTCACCCGGCCCACGGGGATGCTCGAAGAAGACCTTTTTCAACGGACGATGGACGAGCTATCCGATACGCTGCTGTACCTGATTTTCTATTTTCAGGGTGAGCCGTACTTACACCCGAAGTTTCTGGACATGGTGCAATACGCCAGCAAAAAGAGGATTTACACTGCCACCAGCACCAATGCCCACTACCTGACCGATGCCAACGCCCGCAAAACCGTTGAAAGCGGTCTCGACCGGCTCATCATTTCCATCGATGGCACCACCCAGGAAACCTACCAGCAATACCGGGTAGGCGGCAAGTTGCACAAGGTTTTGGAAGGCACGCGCCATATTTTGAAATGGAAAAAAGAATTGAAATCGAAGACACCCCACGTGATTTTCCAGTTCCTGGTCGTGAAGCCCAACGAACACCAAATTGCCGACATTAAACGGTTGGCCGCCGAGATGGGCGTGGACGAAGTGGGTTTGAAAACCGCCCAGATTTACGACTACGCGCACGGTTCCGACCTGATTCCCACCATCGACCGTTACGCCCGTTACGCCGCGCAACCCGACGGCACGTACACCATCAAAAACAAACTCCTCGATCACTGCTGGAAAATGTGGCATTCCTGCGTCATCACCTGGGACGGCCTGGTGGTGCCCTGTTGTTTTGACAAAGACGCCGACCACCGGTTGGGCGACTTAAAAAATCAGAGTTTTACCGAACTCTGGCATAGCGCACCCTACCAGCAGTTTCGCCAAACCCTGATGCGTTCCCGCTCCGAAATCGAAATGTGTAAAAATTGCACGGAGGGGACGACGGTGTGGGGCTGAACTCTCAATGAGCGAATGAATGAATAGTTTCAGGCGTAAGCCTACTCATTCATTCGCTCATTCTTTCATTACTTCTACCGTGAAACATTTCCTGCTTTTTGTGAAACACTTGTTTGGAAATCGCCCGGCAATGCCGGATATTTGAACGCTGTAATCAAGCCACACTCATGGGCAAAGTAATCGCCATCGCCAACCAGAAGGGAGGCGTCGGAAAAACGACCACCACCATTAATCTTGCCGCCAGTCTGGCTGCTCTTGAATTCAGAACCCTCATTGTGGACGCCGACCCTCAGGCCAATTCCACGTCCGGGCTGGGGTACAATCCGAAGGAAATCGAGAATAGCATTTACGAATGCATGGTCGATGGTGTGCGGGCGACTGACATTCTCATCCACACGGATATGCCCAATCTCGACCTCATTCCTTCCCACATCGACCTGGTTGGGGCGGAGATTGAGATGATTAACCTCAAAAGTCGCGAGGAGAAAATGAAGGAGGCTCTGGCCGATGTCCGCGATAATTACGACTTCGTCATTATCGATTGCTCGCCTTCGCTGGGTCTGATCACGATCAACAGCCTCACCGCCTCCGACTCCGTCATTATTCCGGTGCAATGCGAATATTTTGCGTTGGAAGGCTTGGGTAAGTTGCTGAATACCATCAAAATTATCCAGTCCCGGCTCAACACCGGCCTGACGATTGAAGGCATTCTGCTGACGATGTACGATCTGCGCGTGCGGCTTTCCAACCAGGTGGTGGGCGAAGTGACGGCGCATTTTCAGAACATGGTGTTCAACACGATTATTCCGCGCAACATCCGCCTGTCGGAATCCCCCAGCTTTGGCGTACCAGCCATCGCCCACGACGCCGACTCCAAAGGGGCCATCAGTTACCTGAACCTCGCCCGCGAAATCCTGGCCAAAAATGGCTACGTAACTCAGGAATAAAGGAGGTTTGAGGTGGTCCGCCGCGCGGTTTGAAAGTTTGAAAAATAAGTCAAAC
>JAJAZB010000311.1 GCA_026785975.1 Cytophagaceae bacterium
AAAAAAAAAAAAAAAAAATTTCATAAAATCGCTTAAACCGGGGCCCCGGGGGGGCGCCCTTTTTTTTTGGCGCCCCACCACTTCTAAAAAGTTTCGTTTGGGAAAATCTCCCTCTGCCCGGCAAACAACTTCCGTCAATCCCTTCAAACGTGGGAACCACTCACTCCACCGGGGCCAAATAACTAAACGGCTCCACCGGCACATTCCGCAGAATCCAGAACAGGCAAATCACCACGAAAATCGCCACAATGATTTCCCAACGCCGGTACACGGCGGGCATTTGGCCGTGGCCGCGCAGGAAGTTGCGCATATCGAGCACGAAACCGAGGCTGAGATAGGGCAAGGCCAGCACGAGCAAGGCATTGTTGCGGAAGGCTTCGCGAAAATTGCCGTGCAGCAATTGATGCAGCGCCCGCTGGCCGCCGCAACCGGCGCAGTGCAGACCGGTGAATTTTCGGAAGTAACACACCGGAAAAAACCCCACCTCCGCCGGATTGAAGCGGTAATAAATCAGGGCGACGGCCACCCCGACCGCCGCCACCGACCAATACACCAAATGCCGGGCGAGTTTCGACATCACTCAGAACGTAGGAATCCCGCCGTTTTTCTGCATACTCCCGAAGAGCGAAAGGCCGAACAGGAAGAAGTAAACGATGTTCATCAAAAATCCTAATATCACCAGCCCAGTCGATACGTAAAACAGGATTTTAGCCGTGTTGGACGCACTCGCCGCGCCCAGAAAATCCCCCGCGTTGTACTTGGTATCCACTTGCGTAGCGAACACCACGCCAATAACTCCTGAGATGATGGTAATTCCGCAGCAACAAACCAGCCCCACCGCCGCCGCGATGATGTTCTCGATAAGGTAATTTTTGGGTTTGGCCGGATTTGAGGCGGTCGGGTAAACGGTGGGATCCATGAGCAGTTGGGGGTTAAAGGTTAGGAGAAGATTGGGGTTCGTTTTGAGTCGCCAAAGCAACGCTGAGTTGCTCCGACAACCCGACGGGCAAGATAGTTTTTTTCTGGCCTGATTGAAAAAAACGGGATCAGAGTTTCACTGCTTTTCTAACTTCGCCGGTATGAAATCGCTACTTGCCTTCAATTTGGTCGTGCTTGCGCTGTACGGATCGGCCACCCAGGCAAGGGATACCCAATCCTGGATCCGCATCAATCAATTGGGTTACCTCCAAAAATCGGTAAAAGTTGCCGTGTTCGTGAGCAAGGACGCAAAGCTACTTTCGCAATTTGAGTTGTGCGACGCGCAAACCAACCGGGTCGTTTTCACGTCCGAACGAGTCAGGAACTACGGGCCTTACGCGGCGTTCAGGGCCTCGGCCCGGCTCGATTTTTCGGGCTTTCAAAAACCCGGTCAGTACTACCTCCGGGCCGGAACCGTGCAGTCGCCCAACTTTCGCATCGCCAACGATGTGTACGACGGCACGGCCGATTTTGCCCTGAAGTATATGCGCCAGCAACGCAGCAATTACAATCCCTTCCTGAAAGATACCTGCCACCGCGACGACGGTTTCATCGTGTATCACCCCGACCCGGCCAAAGATTCGACCCGCATCGATGCCTCCGGGGGTTGGCACGATGCCTCGGATTACCTGCAATATTTGCCCACCTCGGCCAACGCCGTGTACCAGATGCTGTTTGCCTACCAGCAAAATCCGGGCAGTTTCGGCGATGGTCACGATAAGTGGGGAAACCCCGGTGCCAACGGGATTGCCGACGTACTCGACGAGGCCAAATGGGGCCTGGATTGGTTGCTCAAAATGAACCCGGCCAAAGGTGAACTCTACAACCAGATTGCCGACGACCGCGATCACGCCGGGATGCGACTCCCTACTTTGGATACCGTGCGCTACGGCCCCGCCCGGCTGGGTTTTGCCCGACCGGTGTATTTTGTGACGGGCCAACCGCAGGGGGCGTTTACCTATAAAAACCGCACGAAAGGCGTCGCCTCGACCGCCGGAAAATTTGCCTCAGCCTTTGCGCTCGGCAGTCGGATTTTGCAAAAATACGACCCGGATTACGCCCGGAAACTCGTGCAAAAAGCCGTTGACGCGTACGCCTTCGGGCGGCAGTTTCCGGGCGCTACTCAAACCGCACCGGGGCGGGCACCGTACTTTTACGAGGAAGACAACGACGCCGACGACATGGAACTCGCCGCCGCTGAGCTTCACCGAATCAACGGCTCAAACACGCTTCTGCAGCAAGCCATCGCCTACGCCCGCGCCGAACCAACGACCCCCTGGATGGGTGCCGACACGGCGCGGCACTACCAGTGGTACCCCTTCGTCAACATGGGCCACCTGGTGCTGGCGGCGGGCAAAACGGAAGCGTCGAGGGAAGCCCGCACGTTTTTGCGGTTGGGCATTGAAAAAGTGGTGAAGCGGGGTGCCGGCAATCCATTTCTCAATGGCGTACCGTTCATCTGGTGTTCCAACAACCTGACCGTCAACCTGCTGACGCAAATGCATCAGTACCGTAAACTGACCAGCGACCGGCAGTTTGAACAAGCGGAGGCGTCCCTACGCGACTGGCTTTTTGGTTGTAATCCCTGGGGCACGAGCATGGTTGTGGGCCTGCCCAAAGCGGGTATTTCGCCTCGCGACCCGCATTCGGCGTTTACGCATCTGTACAATTACCCCATCGACGGTGGCCTGGTCGACGGCCCCGTGTACGGCTCCATCTGGAAAAGCCTCCTCGGCATTACGCTCTACAGCCCCGATGAATTTGCTGAATTTCAGTCGAACGTGGCCGTGTACCACGACGACTACGGGGACTATTCAACCAACGAACCAACCATGGACGGCACGGCCTGTCTGAGTTACATTCTCTCCGCCTTGCAACAGGAAGGGGCTGGGAATCAATGAGTGAACCTGTTTAGGATTTTAATTTTGCTGTAAAAAAAACCTTTTTTGTCATCCCGAGGTACGAGGGACCTCGCTGGCACACTCAATACAAGGTGCCTCGGGACGACAAAAAAGGTTTTGAAAAGCAACTTTACTTGCTGAGAAAACAGAATCCTGAACAGCTTCAGCTAACCAGAAAGACCTTATTTTGCTATTTTAGAAAAAGCCATCGACAAGGTAACTATTTCAAGAAGCTGGTTAGAATTTCAAGGTTTTGCGAAAAAACGCGGGATGGTTAGCCTGAGCGGAGTCGAAATGGACGCCACGCTAAGCTACCGAAATCTTAAACAGGTTCATTGATTCCCGAAAAAACCCGGCCCGGTTGTTGTCCCTTTTTTCATAAAAAATTGTAGTTTTGTTCTGAATTTCGACCATATCTTGAAACGTCTTGCTTCCATCGCTTTGCTCGCTTTGCTGCTCTACCATACGTTGGGGCAAGCCCTGGTATTTTGGGGCGAGGAGTGGATCGAAGGTCGGCAGATGGCCAGCTCGCTCAATATTTACCACTCCACCGACGATCTGATCGAGTTTGAATTGCCCGTGCCTCTGCACCAGTACGGCATGGAAATCCAGGAATCGTCCGGGGGTGAGTTTGAATACAAAGGTGCTTTTTACAACATCGTCCGGCAGGAACTCCGTAACGACACGCTCCACATTCTTTGCTACGAAGACCTCAACGAACGCGTTCGTCACGCCGGGCTGAGCGACTTTCTCCACAAAAACCTGGGTACGTCGTCGGACAACGAAAAAAGCGGGAACTGGGTTAAAAACTGGATCAGCGACTATGACCACGCGTCGCGTCGACACCTGATTTTTGTGTATGAAGATAGCCCCGCTCCCACCCGACCCGCCCAAACTTTCTGCTTAACTTCACCTCTTCTGACGACGCATTCGCCCCCGCCCGAACTCCGGGCCTGACGGGTTGACAAGGTGTGCGGCTCATGTTCAGTGAGAAAGATGGCCTCTTCGTAAAACTGGCTTAGTAGTTGGAACGCGGGTTGGCAACAACCCATCCCTTTCAACTCGCCTTCATGAAGAAGTTTCTTCTCCTCCTGATCGGACTTTCGAGTCAGTACGCCTTCGCCCAGAATCTCCAATTTTTCGGTTTTTTTCCGGCCTATTCGCAGACGGGTCCGATAAGCAAGCGATTGAATTACAATCTCTTTCTATCCTCGACCATCGATGCCCTCGACCAAACCGTGGATGGCGTGGCTTACCCGGCCACAACCCTCCAGTGG
>JAJAZB010000312.1 GCA_026785975.1 Cytophagaceae bacterium
ATGTGTTGCCCCATATTTTTATTTCGTGTTATTTTCTGGGGCGGCCCCACGGGGGCCGTCTTGTTTGGTGGCGCAGTTTTTTTGGGGCCCCCCACACCTCAGAAAAAATTGGGCTGAACCAGCTAATCCGGTTGGGCAGCTTTTCTCAAGTCGTCGGACGACCTATTTTCCAGCATTCGCTTCAGCACGGCTTGCGCGGCCCAGACCCGATTCCCGGCCTGTTGAATCACGATGGAATCCGGTGAGTCGAGCACGGCATCGGCCACCACAATGTTGCGGCGCACGGGCAGGCAGTGCATGAACTTGGCCTGATTGGTCAAAGCCATTTTTTCGGGCGTTACCATCCAGTTGGGGTCCTGGGAGAGGATTTTTCCGTATTCCCGGTACGACGACCAGTTTTTGGCGTAAATAAAATCAGCCCCTTCAAACGCCTCCGCCTGATTTTCGGTGACGGGCGCATTTCCCGAAAAATCGGAATGCAGTTCGTACCCCTTCGGATGCGCGATGATAAAATCGACCAAGCCGAGAGTCTGGGCGGCGTTCATCCACTCGGCAAACGAGTTGGGTACTGCCTGCGGCAACGCCTTCACGTGGGGTGCCCAGGTCAGGACCACCTTCGGGCGAGCCGTGGTTTTGTATTCATCAATCGTCAGCAAATCGGCCAGGGATTGCAACGGGTGGCGCGTGGCCGATTCCAGACTCAGCAGCGGTACCCCCGCGTACCGCCTGAACTGATTGATGACCGTTTCGGCGTAGTCGCTTTCCCGATCCGTCAGGGTTGGAAAACTCCGCACGCCGATGATTTCGCAGTACTGACCCACCACGGCGGCGGCCTCTTTCACGTGTTCCGCTTTCGTTCCGTTCATCACCACGCCGTCTTCAAATTCCAGCCCCCACGAGTCCTGCGACACGTTCATCACCATCACGTTCAGGCCCAGATTCTGCGCCGCCCGTTGCGTACTCAGGCGGGTACGCAGGCTCGTGTTGAAAAAAAGCAGACCCAACGTGCGGTTTTTACCCAGATCCTGATGGGCAAAAGGAGCCTGCTTGAGGGCGGCGGCCTCCTGCACCAACGCCAACAGATCAGGCACGTCGTGAACGGAAAGAAATTGATTCATGGGAAAAATAGAAACGGTTACGCGTGTACGCTCATCACGGCGCTAAAAGCCTCCAGAAAACGGGCGGCCTCGGCCCGACCGATGGCCAGACTGGGCAACAGCCGCAGGGTATTTTTGCCCGCGTAGCCGCAGAAAATATGGTGCTCGAACAGCAGCGTATCGCGAACTTTATCAACCGGTTGGTCGAGTTCAATGCCAATCATCAGGCCCCGTCCGCGTAGTTCTTTGATGCCCCCGCAGCCGCGCAGGCCGATTTGGGTTAAGTTTTCCGTCAGGTAGGCACCCATTCGGGCGGCGTTTTCCATTAGATTTTCAGCCTTCATAATGTCGAGCACGGCTACGGCTGCCGCGCAGGCGAGGTGATTACCCCCGAAGGTCGTGCCCAACATCCCGTGCCGGGCGTGAAACCTGGGCGCAATCAGCACGCCACCAATTGGAAAGCCGTTGCCCATGCCTTTGGCCGTGGTGATCAAATCGGGTTGGATGCCCGAAAATTCGTGCGAGAAAAAACGCCCCGAACGCCCGTAGCCGCATTGCACCCCGTCGAGAATGAGGCAAGCCCCCGTTTGATCGCACAGCCGACGGGCAGCTTGCAGGAATTCGTCGCTGGCCACGTTGATGCCGCCTACGCCCTGGATTCCCTCGACGATGATGGCGCAGACCTCTTCGTTCATCGCCGCTTCGAGCGCGGCTACGTCGTTGAACGGTAAAAAACTGACGTGTTCGTTGAAATTAATCGGTGCGACGATGGCCGGATTGTCGGTGACGGCCACGGCTCCGGCGGTGCGCCCGTGAAAGGATTTTTTGAACGCAATCACTTTTTTCCGACCGTTGAAAAACGACGCAACTTTCAGCGCATTCTCGTTGGCTTCGGCCCCTGAGTTGCACAAAAACAGCGCGTAATCCTCGCAGCCACTGAGTTCCCCCAACTTCCGGGCCAGTTCGTCCTGAATTGGAATTCGGACCGAGTTGGAGTAAAAGCCGATTTGGTTCAACTGCTGCGTGACCTTTTCCACGTAATACGGGTGGCAATGGCCGACCGAAATCACGGCGTGGCCCCCGTACAGATCCAGGTATTGCGTACCGGTTTTGTCCCAGAGATAACTGCCCTGCGCCCGAACCGGCTCGATGTCGTAGAGGGGATAAACGTTGAATAGATTCATGATTTTGTAAGGAGTTAAAAGAAGGAAAATCAACCAAAAACAGGCCGATGCTACCGCCTCGACTACCTTCGTCGGAAATGGAAAGCCAGCTTGATTCCTTCATTGAACTCCTTCATTTTCAGTGTATTTCGTTAAAAACCAATCGCTCTGAGTTGCAAACCTACGGTTTCTTCCAGTCCAAAAATCAGATTCATGTTTTGCACGGCCTGACCCGAAGCGCCTTTGGTGAGGTTGTCGATCACACTACTGACGAGCAATTGGCCGTCGTGAATTTCCAGATGAAGCAAGCACTTATTCGTGCCAACCACCTGCTTTACATCCACCGGAGCCTCGCTCAAATGCGTGAACGGATGGCTTTCGTAGTATTTAAAATACAGTTCTTTGGCATCGGCTAAACTGCCCGCAAAATCGGTGTAGACATTCGCCAGAATGCCCCGCGTGAACGCCCCCCGGTACGGAATAAAATGCACCCGGTGGGTAAAGTCGGGCTGGTTTTTCCGTAAACTCATCCCGATTTCGGCCAAATGTTGGTGTGTGAAGGCTTTGTAAATACTCACGTTGTTACTGCGCCAACTAAAATGATTCGTCGCTGCCAGCGCCTGCCCCGCGCCCGTGCTACCCGTGATAGCGCTCACGTGAACGCTATTTTTCAACAAACCAGCACCGGCCAGCGGCAACAGGGCCAGCTCGATGCTGGTGGCAAAGCAACCCGGATTGGCAATGCGTTGCGCCGTTCGGATGGTTTCCCGCTGGAGTTCAGGCAAACCGTACACGAAGCCCTCCGACTCGTCGCGGAAATCGGTGCTGAGGTCAATCAGTTTCTGGCCTTCCGACAACGGGTTTTCGTTCAGAAACTTCTCTGATTCGCCGTGGCCCGAACACAAAAAAAGTACTTCGGCTTCGCCCGAATCGGATTGGTCGGTAAACGTCAGATCGGTATCCCCAACCAGGTCGGTGTGCGTCGCCCAAACGGGTTTGCCCGCCTGCGAGTTGCTGTGGACGAAGGCGATTTCGGCGTTCGGGTGGTGGAGCAAAATGCGAAGCAATTCACCACCCGTGTATCCTGCGCCGCCAATAATGCCGATTTTCATAGATTCAAAAGTAGGAACGCAACGTGTTCCGGTGGGTCAGTCGTTCAGTTCGGTAATCTTCCGGTGAATCATCGTCTGGTTCGACAGGATTTTCGAGAAACCACGCACGTCGTCGCCACTCCAGGCTTTGTTCATCTCACCGTAACTGCCAAACACGTTGCTCATCAAATCGTATTTCGACTCGATCCCCAACACGTGAAAACGGTAGGGGGCCAATTGCACCCGTACCGTTCCGCTGACGTGCTCCTGAGTACTTTCCAGAAACGTTTCGATGTCGCGCATGACCGGTTCCAGAAACTGCCCCTTGTGGAGGAGCGAGCCGTACCAGTTGGCAAGTTGGTCTTTCCAGTACAATTGTTGTTCGGTCAATACGTGTTTTTCAAGCGTGTGATGCGCCTTGATGCTGATCAGCGGCGCGGGGGCTTCAAAACCGACCCGGCCTTTGATGCCAATAATCGTATCGCCCACGTGGATGTCGCGGCCCACCGCGAACGGAGAAGCAACGGCGGTTAACCGTCGAATGGCGTCCACGGGATTCTCAAAACTTTCGCCGTTTAGCCCTTTCAGTTGGCCTTGCACAAACTCTAATTCGATCACTTCCGGCTCGGTCTTGCTGAGTTGCGTCGGCCAGGCCGATTCGGGTAAATACTCGTGCGACGTGAGCGTTTCTCTGCCCCCCACCGACGTACCCCACAGGCCCTTGTTGATGCTGTACGCCGCTTTGGTCCAGTCACGACTAACTCCTTTTTGGGTCAAATAGTCAATTTCGTCTTCCCGGCTCAGGCGCAAATCGCGGATGGGCGTGATGACCTCCACGTCGGGAATGACAATCCTGAAGACCATGTCGAAGCGAACCTGATCGTTGCCCGCGCCGGTACTGCCGTGGGCGACGGCCTTCGCGTCGATTTGCCGGGCCTACTCGGCCACCGCCAGGGCCTGAAACACCCGCTCGGCGCTCACCGAAAGCGGGTACGTGTTGTTTTTAAGGACGTTGCCAAACACGAGGTACTTCAGGCAATGGTCATAGTAATCGTTGACCACGTCGAGCGTAACGTGTTGTTTAACACCCAGTTCGTAAGCGGTTTTTTCAATCTGGGTAATCTCTGAGGGCGTAAAGCCGCCCGTATCGACCAGCACGGAATGAACTTCGTAGCCTTTATCTTCGGCTAAATACTTCACGCAATACGAAGTATCAAGGCCGCCACTGAAGGCGAGAACGACGGTGGGGTTACTCATAAGTCAATTTCTGAAATGCGGGGCAAAGTTCTGATTATTTAAGGATTCGGTGCCGGGTCGGTGGTTTTTTTCATCAAATACCGGCCAAAAAATGAATCGCGGCGACCCAGGTACTGAGCGGCGAAGTCGGTACCTGGTGCTGTGGAATCCCTGAGAATTCGTGATACATCAGCTTCACCAAAGTTGATGGTTGCCCGGCTAATGCGACGATCAACGAGGGGCGGTTTACGAATCGCCCACACCGCACTGGTCAATTCACGGATTGGGTAATACGCACCAATCAGCAGATAAGCCACCAGGCCGTACACCGACCAATGGCGTAACCGGTTTTGCACCACAACGCCGATGGCCGAAGCCAGCAACACAACCAGCACCAGTTGGGCCGGAATGACAGTTCGGTGCAGAAAGTCATTGTATTTGCCCATGTAAAATGTCGATACGGCTACCGTGCTTACTGCGAAAATAGCCAGCAATCCGGCATCGTTTCCTGGTAAGGCCGGATAGGCTTTGTACAACCGCCAAAGTAGCCAAACCGGCAGGAACGTGTACACGATTAAATACAGCAGGTAAAGCGATACGTCCTTCAAGTTTTGAAACGCCGTAAAAAGCCAGCCCGCGTATTGATACGAAAAATGCGCCAGGTAATAAAGTCCGCACACCGTGCTCATCAGAACGGCTACCGCCGTCGATACCCAAAACAACCTCAGTGTCCAGGCGCGTTGGCGGATGCCAATGTACAGCGCGAGGGGCATCAGCCCGATGGTCACAAACGGCGACCAGAGCAAAGTCGCCGCGCAGATCAACGGCAAGGCAACGACCGGGTACTGACGACGGTACACCGCCAACACCGCCGCCGTAGCCAACCAACCCCCAAGGGCATGATGCGGAGTCCATTGAAACTGTACCAGCGGGGATTGAAAGACCAGTTGGTGTTCAGCCAACCCATCCGACAAGTAGGTAAAGGGTGGAACGTAAAACTTCAGGCCCATGACTTTCCACAAAGCATATTCTTGAATGAATCGCCCCAAATCGCCTCCGAATCGAAATTGCCAAAGCCAGTACCAGCGCAGTGGTACGTCAAGTCCCGACGAAAGCCAAAAGAGCGCAATTCCCCACCAACCAACAGGTTGGGTAAGTCGGTATAGCCAGACCATGAGCAGAAAAACCCCCGAAAAGGTCCAAATTAACGCGATTTCGTTGGCCCAGGCCAGACTTCCCGTTAGTTTGGTCAGTGCGGCTACTGGCAAATAATACGCGATGTAATAACACAGAATTGGGTTGTCGTAAGTGGCATTTTGGTAAACGACTGGCGCATCGAAGCGAATCAAATCCTGAAACATCAGGTTGTGCTTGTCGTAATCGCCTTTCTGCGGGAAAAACTCACCAACGCCCGTGACAATGCAAAAAAAGAGGGCTATCGCCCCCAGAATAAACGTTCGCTGAATCTCTGTTTTTGACAGCTTCGACCAGGCAGCGGCTCCAGCGCGGGTCGTTAGCCAAAAGGCCAAAAGCAGGCTCAATCCAATTGGCCAGGCCCATACCGGGCGCAACCAACCCAGAAGAAATAGCCCCCACGGTAGCAGGAGATAAAGGAGTGTGAGGCGAAATAAAAGTATCCGCGTGAAGCCGCTCACGGCAGTACGGGTTCTTTTTCCTCTTCCCGTTCGCCAAATAAAATCCGCTGCTTGATCTTCTGCCAACGCTCGTAAATTTTTGAGTTTTTGACGAAATTCCAATTCGGCTTTTTGGGCTTTTTTTCTTCCTCCACCGGGTCGTACATCATGCCCGTGCAAAGGCAGTGCTTCCGGTTGGTTCGGTTGAGAATATCGTAATTGACGCAGGATGAACAACCTTTCCAGAAATCATCGCCGACGGGTAGTTCCGAAAACGTCGTGGGTTTGTAGCCCAGGTCGGAGTTGATTTTCATCACCGCCAAACTGGTCGTGATGCCAATGATTTTAGCGTCCGGGTACCGCTTGCGCGACAGTTCAAACGCCTTCATCTTGATATTTTTGGCAATACCACTTTTGCGCTGATCGGGGTGGACAATCAGGCCCGAATTGGCCACGAACCGCCCGTGATCCCAGGTTTCGATGTAACAGAAACCCACAAAGCCGCCGGTGGGATC
>JAJAZB010000313.1 GCA_026785975.1 Cytophagaceae bacterium
CCGGCCCCCGCCGCGACCGCGTCATTGGCGTCGATCAGGGCAACTACCCCAACCCCCGGACGTTCCTGTTGGGCGTAAGCCTGTCGTTCTGATTTAATCAGTTCACCGGTTGGGATTCTGAAAAATACAGCCTCTCAACCGGTGAACGCTCACTCATAAATCGTAGAAATACCCATGAAAAAAACACTGTATGGCCTGGGCATTGCCCTCGCCGTTGGAACAGGGCTGGTGGCCTGTAAGGATAGTTTCCTTATGCAACTGCCCCAGGGGGCCTTGAGCGAAAACGCCCTCCAAAACGAAAAAGGGGTGTACGCCGCGCTCATCGGCGCGTATTCCATGCTCGATGGTTGGGCTGCCGACTGGACCCACGGCGACGTGTGGCGGTCGGCGGGTTCCAACTGGGTTTGGGGCAATGTCGTGGCCGACGATGCCTACAAAGGCACCGATATCGGTGACCAGTCGGACCTCAACCCGATCGAGCGTTGGGAAGTCGTGCCGACCAATCCGTATTTGGGGGGCAAGTGGGGCAACGTGTACGCCGGGGTAGCCAGGGCCAACTCGGTGCTCGATCTGATGGCCAAAACAACAGGATTACCCGCCGAAAAAATAAAATCCTTCACGGCTGAGGCGCGTTTCCTGCGGGGGCACTACCATTTTGAGGTCAAGAAAGTATTCAACAACGTGCCCTACATCGATCAGAAAGCGGTTGAAGTCGCCTACAAGGTTGCCAACGACAAGGACATTTGGCCGAACATTATTGAAGACCTCAAATTTGCGGGCGACAACCTGCCCGAAACGCACGCCGAAGTAGGGCGGATCAATAAATGGGGGGCGAAAGCAATGCTGGCCAAAGCCTATATGTACCAGAATAAGTACAGTGATGCGCTGCCGCTGATCAATGAACTCATTACCAGCGGGAAGACCACCAACGGTAAAAAATACGCACTCAACGACTGTTTCTACGACAACTTCAACGCCGCTACCAAGAACAGCGCGGAATCGGTGCTGGCCATCCAGCAGTCGGTTAATGATGGCGATAACGACGGCAACAACGGGGGCTACGGGGAGGTACTCAACTACCCTTACCAGGGGGGGCCGGGTGCTTGCTGCGGATTTCACCAACCTTCGCAGAATCTCGTCAATGCCTTCAAAGTCGACAGCAAAGGGCTGCCTTTGTTCGGCACCTTCAACCAGAGCGATCTAAAAAGCGACCAGGGCGTTGCCACCAGTGATTCGATTTACTTGCCCGATACCACAACGCCGGTGGATCCGCGCCTGGATTGGACCACGGGCCGCCGGGGAATCCCGTACCTCGACTGGGGTCCGCACCCTGGGGCGGCCTGGATCCGGGACCAATCGTACGGAGGACCTTACAGCCCGAAGAAAAACGTTTTTGCCAAATCGCAGCAGGGCACCCTCTCAACGGGTTCGGGTTGGGCGCAGGGCAACAACGCCAACAACTACACCCTCATCCGGTTTGCTGACGTACTGCTCTGGGCCGCCGAATGTGAAATCGAGATCGGGAGCCTGGAAAAAGCCCGAGCGTACATCAACCAGATCCGCAAACGGGCGGGTAGCTGTATGGTCATGGGTCGTCTGACGGGTTACGGGGCAAAACGAATCCCCATCGTCGACCTCACCAAACCGGCCGCCAACTACCTCGTGAAGGAATACCCCGGCAGCGATGCTAGTTTTGCCAGCAAGGAAAAAGCCCGCGAAGCCCTGCGGTTTGAGCGCCGCCTCGAACTGGCCATGGAGGGCCACCGGTTCTTCGACCTGGTGCGCTGGGGCGTTGCCGCCGAGGTACTCAACGAATACGTGGCCGTTGAATCGCGCAAGCGCCAGTACAAGCAGGGCGCGCGGTTTACGAAGGGCAAAAATGAGTATATGCCCATTCCGCAGGTGCAGATTATCAATAGTTCCATTAACGGCAAACCCACGCTGAAGCAGAATCCGGGCTACTGATTTCGGGCCTGAAAAATGCTCAGTGGTGCTGGTTTCGACCGGTGCTACTGAGCATTTTTTTGCCCCCCGTTTGCGATAAAGTCCGTAAATTGGAACCCTCGAAACCTACTGAAACCGATGAAAAAATCCGGGTACTGGGGTCTGCTCACTGTTGCCCTGCTCGCGGGGTGTCGTCCGGCTGAACGCCCGGCGTACGTACCTCCCGAAAATCCACTGTTTGTCAAACTTTCTGGTCAGGAAACCGGCCTGACCTTCGGAAATACGGTGGCCGACGACGATAGTTTCAACGTGATGACCTACCGCAATTTCTACAACGGGGGTGGCGTGGCCATTGGCGACGTCAACAACGACGGTCTGGCGGATGTGTATTTTACCTGCAACTCCGGGAAAAATCGTCTGTATCTGAACCGGGGAAACTGGAAATTTGACGACGTAACCGACCAGGCCGGGGTCGCGGGCAGGCAGGAATGGAGCACCGGCGTGACCCTGGCCGACGTGAACGGCGACGGTTGGCTCGACATTTACGTCTGCAACTCCGGCAACAAACGGGGCCACAAAAAGGAAAATGAACTCTTCATCAACCGGGGCGGGGCGGTGCCGGCTTTCGATGAAAAAGCCACTGAGTACGGCCTCAACGACCGGGGCTACTCGACCCACGCCGCTTTTTTTGACTACGATGCCGATGGCGACCTCGACTGCTACGTGCTCAACAACAGCTTCAAGCAAATTCGTAAATTCGATTACAGTGCCGACCTGCGCGCTAAGCGCGATTCCCTCGGCGGGCACAAGTTGTACCAAAACCGGGGCAGTGCGGCCAGGCCCCGGTTTGTCGATGTGAGCGAACAAGCCGGTATTTACGGCAGTGAAATCGGGTTTGGTCTCGGCGTTTCCGTGGCCGATCTCAACGACGACGCCCGCCCCGATCTGTACGTTTCCAACGATTTCTTCGAGCGCGATTACTGCTACCTCAATCAGGGTTCCGTTGGTGGTAAAAACGGGTTTCAGGAAATTTTACCCACCCAAATGGGCCACACCTCGCTCTACAGCATGGGTTCGGACGTGGCCGATGTCAACAACGATGGCCGGGTCGATATCTTCACGACGGATATGCTGCCGGAGGATGAAACCCGCCTGAAAACCCTCACCAAATTTGATGAGTACGAGATTCAGGCCATGAAGTTGTACGAAACCTACCACTACCAGTACATTCAGAATGCCCTGCAAATCAACCTGGGCAACGAAGCCGACGGCAAACCACTCTTCAGCGAACGGGCCTTTGGGTCGGGGGTCAGCGCGACCGACTGGAGTTGGGGGGCGCTCATTTTTGACTTTGAAAACGACGGTTGGAAAGACCTGCTGGTGTGCAACGGGATGTACAAAGACATCAACAACCGCGATTTTATTGAATTCGTCGAAGATCGGGACCACATCAAAGAAATTGTTGAGAAGCGCGGCAAATTCGATTACCACGACATTCTCGATCTGATTCCCAGCGTACCCATCGCGAGTTACGCCTTCGTCAACCAGCGCATCGGACCCAACGGCGAATTGCATTTTGCCAACCGGGCGCACGAACTGGGTCTGGGCGAACCCGGCTTTCGCAACGGGGCCGCTTACGGCGACCTCGACAACGACGGCGATCTCGACCTGGTCACCAACAATTTGCTGGCTCCCTGCGGCGTATTTCGCAACGACTCCCGGCAGCGGTTGGGCCACCATTTCCTGAAAGTAAAATTGAACGGGTCGGCGGGCAACCGGTTCGGAGTCGGCGCGACGGTGCGCCTCTGGGCCGGGGGACAGCAGCAGGTGCTGCAGCAAATGCCCGCCCGGGGCTTTCAAAGTTGCGTTGAACCCGTCTTGTTGTTCGGACTGGGCAAAGCGACCCGCATCGACTCGCTCGACGTGCGCTGGCCCGGTGGCGGCGCATTGGGCGCGGGGCGGCAGCGATTGCGCCGATTGGCCGTCGATCAAACCCTAACGCTCGATTACGCGCAGGCCCGGCACCCGGTAGCCGCCGAACCGGAAAAAATGCCCCCTCCGCTCCTGGCCGACGTCACCGCCCAAACCTTTTCAGGAAACATTACCCATCAAGAAAACCGCTTCGTGGATTTCAACCGCGAACGACTGATTCCCCATTTGCTCTCGACCCAGGGGCCAAAACTGGCGGTGGGCGATCTCAACGGCGACGGGCGCGACGACGTATTCATCGGGGCGGCCCGGGGCGATGCCCGCAAACTATTCGTCCAACAGCCCAATGGTACCTTCAAGCCTTCCGGCCAACCCAATCTGGCCGAAGACCGGGATTTTGAAGACGCCGGAGCCGCCTTTTTCGATACCGACGGCGACGGCGACCTCGACCTGATGGTGGCCTCGGGCGGCAATGAGACGGATCGTCTCGGCATCGTGCGCCTGTACGTCAACGACGGAAAAGGTCAATTGAAAGCCGACGCCAGTCGCTCACCGGCCGTGTTGCTCAATGCGTCGTGCCTACGCCCCGGCGATTACGACGGTGACGGGGATCTCGACGTGTTTGTGGGAGGGCGTAGCCGACCCGGTCGGTACGGCGTAACGCCCCACAGCTACCTGCTCCGCAATGAAGCGGGTTTTTTCAAAGACGCCACCCCCCCGGCGCTCCGTCAGGTTGGCATGGTGACCGATGCCGTCTGGCTTGACGCCAACAACGACCACCGGCCCGATTTGTTCCTCGTGGGCGAGTGGATGCCACCCACGTTGTTTACCAACCAAAACGGTGAACTGCCTGCGGCGAGTTATCCAATTCCCAACGCCACGGGTTGGTGGAACTGCCTTGCCGTGGGCGACCTCGACGGCGACGGTGATGCCGACGTAGTTGCCGGTAACTGGGGCACCAACACCAAATTCAGGGCCTCGCCCGAGCACCCGATGGAGATGGTACTGGGCGATTTTGATCAGAACGAAGTCAGTGAAACGCTCATCAGCTACTACCGTCCTGACGGACAGAGCTACCCCTACCACGCCAAAGGCGATGTAACGGCGCAGGTGCCTTCGTTGAAAAAACGTTTTCTCAAATACAGCGATTACGCGGGCCAGCGGGTAAATGATCTGTTTGATGCCAACCAGATGAAAGCTACCCAAACGTTTACCGCGCAATGCCTGGAGAGTTCCGTTTTCTGGAACGATGGCAACGGTCGGTTTACCCGCCAGGCCCTGCCCGCCGAAGCCCAGGTAGCGCCCGTGATGGCAATTTCCCTCTACGACATCAATAACGACCAGCAACCGGACGTGCTGCTGGGGGGTAATTTTTACGGGGTAAAACCCGAATTGGGTCGGCACGATGCCAGCTACGGGCTGGTGCTGCAAGGGCTTGGCGCGCATCGCTTTGTGCCGCTTCCGTTTCAGGAATCCGGGCTGGTGGTGCGGGGCGAGGTACGCGACATCCAGGTGATCAATACCCGGCCACGGGCGTTAGTGCTCGTGGCCCGCAACAACCAAGCGCTCATGGCCTGGAGGAAGCGTTAAAAACAAAACGGAACGACTTGGGTGATTCAACAGGATAATCCCTTGATGGAAAAGCATTAACGAGTTGATTACCACCATTTTTGGGATGATAATCACAAATATTTTAATTAAAAGTGATGTCATTTTTTGAGATGAAACTTTTAATGGATAAAATTGTAAGATTATTCGTACTGTAAGTAGTCCTTTTTTTTACCTTCTAATCACTTAAACACAAACACAATGAGGACACTCCTCTACTCCTTAGCGAGAGCTACCTGCCTGGTGTGCGCCGTGATGGCGATGCTGGTGGGCGAAGCCTGGGCGCAGGATCGCCGCATAAGCGGCCGCGTGACCGGGGGCGACAACAATGAAGCCATTCCCGGGGCAACCGTACAAGTAAAAGGCACCCGGAATGGAACAACAACGAACGCCGATGGCGCGTTTACGGTGGCTGTCCCGACCGGAAGCAGCGTACTGGTCGTTAGTTCGGTGGGTTACACCACGCAGGAACTGACCATTGGCAACCAAACCTCGGTAAACATCTCCCTGGCAAGTGATGCGACTGCACTGAGCGAAGTCGTGGTCACCGGGTACACCACGGACAGCAAGCGTGAAACCAGCGGTGCCATTTCCACGGTTAAAGCCCGGGCACTGACGGTGACGCCTTCTGGAAACGTGGAGCAGCAACTGCAGGGCCGGGTATCCGGTCTGACGGTGATCTCGAACGGACAGCCGGGTACGGCCAGCCAGATTCGGGTGCGGGGCTTCGGGGCCTTCGGCGGAAACGAGCCGCTCTACGTTGTGGACGGTGTACCGGTGGGATCGACCAACTTCCTGGCACCCGACGACATCGAAACCGCGACGGTGTTGAAAGATGCCGCCTCGGCTTCCATTTATGGGGCACGCGCGGCCAACGGCGTAATCGTGTACACGACCAAAAAAGGATCGCGTACCGCCCGGAAATTGTCGGTGAGTTACGATGGGCAGTACGGCTTTACCGATCCCGGCAGAGGCCAGGAGATGCTCAGGCCCACGGAGTTTGCGGAGTGGACCTGGAATCAGTTCCGGAACACGGCTACGCAGAGCGGAACGGCTCCGGCTTACAGCCACCCACAGTTTGGTACGGGCGCTACGCCGGTCATCCCCGATTACATCAACGTGGGCGGTGCGGCTGGCGTAGTCGGTACGGTTGATCTGGCCGCTCAGCGGCTCAAGTACAACATCAGTCCGGCCGCCGGTTCGATTTACCAGGTGGTTCGGGCCAACAAAGAAGGTACGGACTGGTATGACGCCGTCACCAACGTAGCGCCCGTGCAACGGCACTCGCTGGGTTTTTCGGGCGGTACGGAAAGCAGCCGGTTCTACATCAGTTTGAGCGCCCAGGATCAAAAGGGAATTCTGATCAGCAACAGTTTCAAACGCTACACCTTCCGGGCCAACGCCGAATTCAATATTTCGAAGCGCATTCGCATCGGCGAGAACTTCCAGGCTACGTACCGCTCCGTGCTGGGTCAGGGTGGTGCCAACGGTGGTCAGGGGAGTGCTTCTGACGAAAACGATGTTCTTCAGGCAATCCGAATGCCTTCCATTATTCCCGTTTACGATGAATTTGGTGGCTACGCGGGTACGGCCGCCAAGGGTTTCAACAACCCCCGTAACCCAGTGGCTAACCGGGAAGGCATAGGCAACAACCGGGATTTCAACGGAAACTTATTCGGTAACCTCTACGCCGAGTATGATCCCATCGATAACCTGACCCTGCGGAGTAGCCTCGGCGGGCAGTATAACAACTTCTACGGGTACGGCTATAGCCGCCTCCAGTACGAGAACTCCGAAAATAACTCGGCCTTTGGTTACAACGAATTCGGCGGTTTTTCTTTCGCCTGGGTATTGACTAACACCGCAAACTACAAGCGGAAATTCGGTCTGCACAGCGTCGATGTTTTGTTGGGCCAGGAAGCCCTGAACACCGGTAAAAGCCGGAGCATCAGTGGCAACGGACAGGCACCTTTCTCCACCGACCCCAACTACGTCAGCCTGAACACGGTACAGGCAACGGGCCGGAACGTAGGTAGTGGTCAGTTTCCGGGGATTACCTTCAACTCGTACTTTGGCCGGTTGAACTACATTTACAACGACAAGTACATTGTATCGGGTACGTTGCGCCGGGATGGCTCCTCCCGCTTCGGGTCCAACAACCGGTACGGAGTTTTCCCGGCTGGCTCGGTGGCCTGGCGGCTTTCGTCGGAAGAATTCATGAAATCATTATCGTGGGTAACCGACTTGAAGGTTCGCGGTGGTTACGGGATCATGGGAAATTCCAACGGAGTAGATCCCAACAACCAGTTCAGCCTCTACGGGGCCAGCTTGGGTGCCTCGTCTTACGACATCACGGGGTCCAACTCCAGTACCCAGGAAGGCTACTATCGTACGCGCATCGGCAACCCCGACGCCAAGTGGGAGTCGGCCGTTACGACCAATGTGGGTATCGACGGAACCTTCTTCAATGGTAAACTGGAAGTTGTTTTCGACGTGTGGCGGAAAGATACCGAAGACCTGATCTTCCGCCTGCCCGTGCCCGACGTGGTTGGTACCTTCGCCACGGCGCCCGACGTGAATATTGCCAAGATGCGTAACCAGGGCATTGATTTGCAAATCATTACCCGGGGCAAGATAGGTAGTGAGGTAGGGTACGAAGCCAACATCACGGGTAGTCTTCTGAAAAACGAGATTGTCTCGTTGGCCAATAATCTAACTTATATTACTTACATCAATCCCGGTTTCCGGGGGATCACGCCCATCCGCAACCAGTTAGGCTACTCCATTTCCTCGTTCTACGGCTACAAGACGCTGGGCTTGTTCCAAAGCAAAGAGGAAGTAAATTCAGCACCCACGCAGACGGGTGCCGCCCCGGGTCGTTTCCGCTTTGCGGATACCAACGGCGATAATAAAATCACCGCCGACGACCGGACGTACCTGGGTAGTCCGGTGGCGAAATTTACGGGTGGGTTGAACCTCAGGTTCACGTACAAGGGCTTTGACATTGAGACGTTCCTGTACACCTCAATCGGCAATAAGATCTGGAATCAGTCGAAGTGGTTTACCGATTTCTATCCGTCGTTTGCCGGTGCGGCCATCAGCGCCAGGGTACGCGATTCCTGGACGCCCCAGAACACGGGTGCTACCGTGCCCATCTTTGAGGCCGCCTCGAACTTCAGCACCAATTCCGAAGCAAACTCGTACTACGTGGAGGATGGCTCGTACCTGCGGTTGCAGAATATTTCGATTGGCTACAACCTCCCGGCCACCTTGCTGGAGCGGGTTGGCTTGCAGCGGGTGCGGGTATTTGGCTCGACCAACAACCTGTTCACCGTCACCAAGTACCAGGGTCTGGACCCCAGCGTGGGCGGGGCAGCAGACACCACCTTTGGTATCGACGTGGGTAACTATCCCATCACCCGGAGTTTCCTGTTTGGCCTTAGCGTAGGATTTTAACTTAAAAACAAATCAGACACATGAACCATACACTCAAAAAGGTTACGCTGGGCATAGCCGTAGCCGCAACCACCGCACTCGTTACGGTGTCTTGCAAGGATAAATTTTTGGAAAAACCCGCTACCGGGCAATTGGCCGGTGCGCAGTTGAGCAGCAAAAAAGGCCTCGAGGGTGCGCTGATTTCGGTATACTCCATTCTCAACGGACGGGGTAACCGCCTGGCTGCTGCTGCCAACTGGGTTTGGGGGGGTATCCGCGGGGGAGACGCCAACAAAGGGACTGACCCCGGTGACTTTTCATCGATTAATCCTCTGCAACGCTTTGAGACACTCGCAACCGGCGACGTGGCTGGTACCTGGCAGGTTAAATACGAGGGCATCAGCCGGGCCAATGCGACCATAAGGTTATTGACGACAGCCGAAGCGGATGTCTCGGCGGACGACAAAAAGAGGATCACGGCGGAAGCGCGTTTCCTACGGGGCTACTACTATTTTGAGTTGAAGCGCCTTTACAACAACACGCCTTACGTGGACGAAACGATGGATTACGGCACGGGCATCGAAAAAGTAACGAACACTGCCGACCTCTGGCCGAAAATCGAAGCTGACCTCAAACACGCCTATGACAACCTGCCCGAAACGCAGGCTCAGGTGGGCCGGGTCAACAAGTGGGCGGCAGCCGCCTTCCTGGCCAAAGCGCAATTGTACCAGAAGAAGTACGCGGAAGCGAAAGTACTCTTCGATCTGGTCATTGCCAATGGCAAAACGTCTGGTGGGAAAAAGTACGGCCTGCTGGCCTCGTTCCCCGATCTGTTCAAAGCGGCTAATGACAACAGCGAGGAATCCATCTTCGCGACGCAAGCAGCGGCCAACACGGGTAGTGTGAACAATGCTAACCCGGAGTTCGACCTCAACTACCCCTACAATACGGGACCGAGCGGACCGGGTAACTGCTGCGGATTTAACCAGCCGAGTTTTGAGTACGCTAATTCGTTCCGTACCACCGCTGCTGGTCTTCCGCTGCTCGATAATTCCTATAATTCGGCCGCGAATGCCGTCAAAAACGACCAGGGTGTGCTCACCAAAGAGGCATTCACGCCGGATGCCGGCACGCTCGACCCGCGTATCGACCACACCATTGGTCGCCGTGGTATTCCGTACCTTGATTGGATAAACCATCCCGGTGCCGACTGGATTCGGAACCAGCCCAACGGTGGCCCCTATTCGCCCAAGAAGTTTACCTACTACAAGTCGGACATCGGCAAATTCCAGGATAATAGTTCCTGGACGCCGGGGTACACCGCCCTCAATTTCCCCATCATGCGTTACGCCGACGTACTGCTGATGGCGGCTGAGTGCGAAATCGAAGTGGGTTCGTTGACCAAAGCTCTGGACTACACCAACTTAGTACGGAAGCGGGCCGCAAACCCGGCCAGTTTTGTGACTAGGGCTGGCGCACCCGCTGCCAACTATAAAATCGTTGAGTATCCAGCCAGTACGTTCGCCTCGAAGGCTTCGGCCACCACGGCCCTGCGGTTTGAGCGCAGGCTCGAACTCGGCGACGAAGGACACCGCTTCTTCGACCTCGTGCGTTGGGGTGTAGCCGCACCAGTAATCAATGCCTACCTGGCCTACGAAGGCATCAAACTACCCACGACACTGGGTGGCGCGACGTTTA
>JAJAZB010000314.1 GCA_026785975.1 Cytophagaceae bacterium
CCATTCACGAAGATGTAATTCGTTCGGGCGGGCCGATTTGTTTCGCGCAAATGATTATAAACGGGCAGACGTACCGGGCGTATCGGTTGGTTGTTGAATAATTCCGGCAGCAGTTCAAAAGTCGCTTTAGTCCCATAAGGAATGGCATCCTGATTGCTGTACGTGGGGCGCCAGTCAAGAGGTTTTGGCCGGTAATATTCCACCATTACGAAGGCCAACGTCGTTAGGCCGAGCAGAATGTGGTATTTAGTTGACGAATTTTTCAACGTAAAAAAGTTAACGTCGTACCGCCGACAAGGTTTGTTCAAAGGCTTCAAAACCCCGGCGTATTCCCTCAAACTGGGCCGATTCGAGCGGAAAGCCACCATACCAAACGTACTCGAATTGGGCCGTAATGCGCTCAAAATCGGGGCGGAGCGTCTTGGGTTTTAACTCATCGACGTACGCACGATTGGTCTTATTCGGCTGCCAGTCAATCAAAGCCTGATCCGTCAGGGTTTTCAGGGTTTTCAAATAATAAAGCCGCACGGCCAGTCGAAACTGTTCACGTGAACGTGCCGTGGCGATTTCTTCGTCAAAAGCAATGGCGTGAATGTTATCGGTTTCAAGTGAATAAGGCACCTGAGATTCAGCCGCGCCGCGCCGCCATAGGCCCATTTTATCCATACCCAGCAATTTAAACGCAACAAATACGGCCACCCCAACGACAAGGGCGATTGTCAACCAATCCCGGGTCGTTTCAAACTCCGGGTTGTACAACCAATCCTTAATCCAGCGCAGAAAACGCATTAACAACTGGCCCAGGAAGCTATCCGCCGGTTGAATGTCCTGTCCGTATTGGTAAGCCCGGTCGTTGTACAGGCGCTCCCAAGTCGCCGCATCGGGACGGCGCACCATAATCGGGGAGCGGTCTGACGGCAGGGGTGGCACCGTAGCCTCACCACCCGTCACGACGAACAACAGCAGGATAAATAGTTTAATAATCGGCTTCATCATGGAATAGCTAAGAATAGTGGATAGAGGAAAGAGGTTAGATTTTTATTTTACTCTATCCTCTATCTGTATTGGGTCACGAGGTTGTACCCGAAACTTTGCCAAAGTTTTAGAACCGGGGCGCGTAGCCTTTGGCAAAGTTGGCGCAATCTAACCAGTGTATAACCTCGTGAACCAATACATCTATCCTCTATTCTCTAACCTCTGTCCTCTCCCCTCTATTCTCTATTTTCTTCTTCGTCATGGGTTGTCGTTAAACGTTGGGGAGCCTGGCCAATCTGCCCGATGTCATTTAAAAGCCCTACCCCTTCTTTTTTCTCGACCAAATTGTAGTACTGAAAAGCAACAGCGAGCACGACCAGCGATTGTAACAACACGGTACCCACGGTTGAAATCATGGTTGTGATAATAAAGCCAATCGTCAAATCGCCGGGTAAGACCTGGAACATTTTCAACATCGAGAGAATACCCGCTGGCAACTGAAAAACGTAGCCGACGATGGCCGCAATGAAATACGTGACAATCAGTATCCCAAACGTGGACCACCATTTTCCCGAGATCAAATTGAAGGGCCGACTGAGCGCGGTGCCCAAAGACGCATTTTCCTGAACAAGCACCATGAAACTTAAGGAAAGCACGACGCTGATGTAGATACCTGGGAAAAACAAGAGAAACAACCCGATCACAGTCAGGCATAAAGACACGAGGGCCAGACCAAAGCCAGACAGGAGATGCTGACGAACCCGCTGCCAAACCTGGGCTACCGCCGGGGGGCGATTACCGGCCACCTCGTATTCAACCAGAAAGGCGCAAACCGTCAGCGTCATCATAATTCCCGACAGCGCCGTTAAGCCCAGCAATACCCAATAATCGGGCGAGAAGAATTGACTGTAAATTTGGGACATTGGGTTTGTACGCTGGCCCGAACTGGGATTGGGCCCCAGCAAGGAAAACAGTTTGGATTGGTACAAACCACCAACCACGCCCGCGACCAGGGCAATCGGAACGACCAGATAAACCAGGCACGTAATCAGGGGTTTGGCGTTCTGAACGGCAAACTGAAACGTCGCGTTAATTTTTTGGCCGAAATCTCGTTCCCGGCGTAGTTCAATGGGGGGATTCATGGGATGGTGGGGAGGAATGGTTGAGTTGAATGGGGTAAAGCACAAAATACCAGACAATAAACAGCGCCGATGCGGCAATAATACTGCCGCTGACGGCCCAATGCAGCGGCAAACGCGTAACAAAACTCTCCAGAAAACCCGCCGTGATAAAAATGGGCACCAGGCCAACGGCAATTTTCATCCCCTGTTTAGCTCCTTTTTGAAACGAATATAGCCGGGGGTACGTACCGGGAAACAACAAGCTGTTGCCCATCACCAACCCGGCGCAACCCGCGATGACGATGGCCGAAATTTCGAGGGTACCATGAATCCATATTGTGAGGGCCGAGGTGAGGAGTAGCCCTTTTTGGTAGAAAAAAGCCTGAAAAGCGCCCAACATCACACCGTTCTGAAACAACACCCAGACCGTTCCGACCGAGAAAAGGGCACCCAGCACGAAGGCGATAAAGGCCACCCGGATGTTGTTGAACGTAATGGCCAGAAACATCAGCGAGGCGTTATTGCTTTTATAAACGGCCATCGGGTCGCCCCGTTCAATGTTTTCCAACGTTTGGTTGACGTAGGCATCACCCAAAATCAGGCGCACAAACGTGTCGTCGTGCAAAGCAGACACGGCACCCAGCGCGGTGGCCGCCAAAAAAATCAGGAACGAAATCAGGAGCTGCCGGTGGGAGGATTGAAATAATCGGGGAAGTTCTTCCCGCCAAAACCGGGCAAAGCGCCCCCGCTCTTCGCGACGGTTCCGGTAGATTTGCTGATGAAAACGGGCGGTCAGGGTGTTGAGGTACCGCGTGACGGGCGCACCGGGGTAAAACGTCCGCGCGTAGGCCAAATCATCGGTCAGTTCCACGAAACGCTCCGACAGCACGTTGGGGTCCGTCGCCCGCGCATCCTGCTCGATGGTTTTCCACTTGTCGGCATTCTGACGAATAAAAACAGCTTCACGCATGGAGGAGAAAACAACTTTTGGTAGTGGAATCAAAAAGTTGATACTGAAGCAGGATCAACTTGGATAGACAGTTTTTAACTACAAAGATGCGAATCAACTATTTGTTTTCCAGAGTCCTGAACAACGCTCAATCATTCCCTCGTCGGCACATCCCCGTAGGCATGAATCTTCCCGCAAATTAAGCGTAGCGAACTTTCCAGGTCGCCACCGGCCGTCCTAAACGAATCGGCATCGATGGTCAGCGGCGCACCGAGTACCACGAGCGGAGCGCCATATTCCGGGCAGCGAATGGCCTGCTCCAGGCTTAGCCCACCAACCGCCTGCACCGGAACGCGCACGGCCTGAACCACTTCGCGGAGCTGGTCGAGCGGGCTGGGCATCCGGTGGCCCCGGGCCGCAATTCCCCGGCGCTCGTCGTAGCCGATGTGGTGAATCACGAAATCACAACCCAGGTCTTCGAGCCATTTGGCCCCTTCGATCATGTCGGGGCAAACCATGTTGTCGCCCATGACCTGAACCCCGAAATCACGACCAGCCTTCACAACGCATTTGATGGTTTCGGCGTGGGCGCGGGCCATGACCACCACGTGCGTGGCCCCGGCTTTGGCCATCATCTCGACCTCCAGATACCCACCATCCATGGTTTTGAGGTCGGCCACGATGGGCACGTTCGGGAAGGCTTCCCGCAGTTTCCGAACGCCGTGCAACCCTTCGGCGAGAATCAGCGGTGTGCCCGCTTCCAGCCAATCGACCCCCGCCCGCATAGCCATCGCGGCGGTTTCGAGGGCTTCGTCGATGCTGGTTAGGTCCAGTGAAATTTGAACGATGGGTTTCATGAAAACAGAGGGTATGGTTTTCGGAAAATCGACTCCGGGCCGACTGATGCGCAACGGTCTCCGATTTACTACTCTTTTTTGTAATCGTACCTGAAACTTTGGTAAAGTTTTGAACTTTGCCAAAGTTGACGCGTCATAGTTTTTAAAAAACTATTTTATGAACCTTCTATTTAAGCACACCGCCTGGTTTTCCTGTATTTTCTTTACGTTGCTTATCCCGGCCGGAGCCCAACACAAAGAATATCCGGCCTCGGCCTACCCCGACCGGTTGATCCTGGGCTGGCAGGAATCACCCGCCGTTTCGCAATCGGTCAATTGGCGAACGGATTCGACCGTCGTGAACGCCGTTGGGGCCATTGCCGAAGCCGATCCTTCCCCCGATTTTGTCAAAACGGCCACGCTCGTACCCGCCACAACGGAGTCCGTTTTGATTGAAGGCAAGCGGGTGCAGTACCATGCCGTGCATTTCAAAAACCTGAAACCAGGAACGCAGTACGGCTACCGCGTGGGCGACGGTACGCACTGGAGCGAGTGGTTTCATTTTAAAACCGCCCGGAATCGCCCGGCTCCGTTCTCGTTTTTGTACTTCGGCGACGCCCAGAACGACATTCGCTCGCTGTGGTCGCGGGCCATTCGGGGGGCGTATTCCGCCTTGCCCAACGTACAGTTTATGCTTCACGCCGGTGACCTCATCAACAACGCCAACGCCGACTGGCAGTGGGGCGAGTGGTTTGAGGCCGGTGGCTGGATCAACGGCATGGTGCCGACCCTGGCCACGCCCGGCAATCACGAGTATTTTGCGGATAAAAGCGGGCAGCGTCGCGTTTCTCAGCACTGGCGGCCTTCGTTTGTGCTCCCGGAAAATGGCCCCGACCGCTTGAAGGAAACGGCCTATTTCTTTGATTATCAGGGCGTTCGTTTTATATCCTTGGATTCGCAGGCCGCTCTGCTCGATTCGACCACCCTGAATCAGCAAGCCGATTGGTTGCTGCGGGTGCTGGCCGCGAATCCCGCCCGCTGGACGGTTGTCATGCACCACCACCCCATTTTTTCGACGGCTAGCGGGCGGGATAACGACGAATGGCGGAATCGGATGGAGCCGATTTACCGAAAATACGGCGTCGATCTGGTCTTGCAGGGCCACGACCACACCTACGGCCGGGGCTTGAATATGCCACTGGGCACGAGCCGTAAAAATCCCGACGGTCCCGTTTACGTGGTATCCGTAAGTGGCCCCAAAATGTACACCATCGACTTGCAGAACTGGATGGATCGGGCGGCTTCGAATACGCAACTGTACCAGACTATTTCGGTGGATGGCGACAAACTTTCCTACCAGGCCTTTACCGTAACGGGCCAACGCTACGATGCGTTTGAACTGATTAAAAACCGGAATGGCCGCAACACCCTCAACGACCAGGCACCGACGCTGCCGCCCGAGCGGCTCGATTTGCCCGCTGACGCGCAGCGAACGTACAAACCGGCGCAGTTGCAGAAATATAAAACCCGGTTTCAGGAATACAAAGCCCGGAAAGCAGCCGAAAAGAAGTAGCGCCGCTCGGCCAACCTGACGATGGTCAGACGGAACGTCGGACCTGAAATCCCGGCCAGGAGAAGTAGTTTTTTTAGGGAAAATCCTAAACAGCCGCTCAGTAAATTAACGTTGCGGCTCCGCGATTTTTCTCTTTCTTCGTTACTTTGCGAACATGACCGAAAAACGCTGGCTCTACAAACCCCTCCCCCAATCGCCCGACGACCTGGCCTGCGTGGATAGCCTCTGCCTTTCACTCAACATTGAGGCCAGTCTGGCAACGATGCTCTGGCAGCGCGGAGTGACTTGTTTTGATGAAGCCCACTCGTTTTTTCGCCCCAGTCTCGACGGTCTGCACGACCCGTTTTTGATGCGCGACATGGACCGCGCCGTGGCCCGGCTCGAAGAGGCGTTTGGCAGTGGGGAGCGGATTTTGGTGTACGGCGATTACGACGTGGACGGCACGACGTCGGTGGCGTTGTTTTACGGGTTTCTGAAAACCCTTTACGACGAGGTCGAATTTTACATTCCCGACCGCTACAAAGAAGGCTACGGCGTGCAACCGGCGGGCATCGAGTACGCCCGTGCCAATCGGTTTTCGCTCATCATCACGCTCGACTGCGGGATCAAATCGGTCGAGTTAATCGCTCTGGCGCAGGAGTACGGCATTGACTTCATTATTTGCGACCACCACCGCCCCGGCTCCGACCTACCTCCCGCTGTGGCCGTGCTCGACCCCAAACGCGCCGACTGCGAATATCCCTACAAAGAACTGACGGGCTGCGGCGTAGGCTTCAAACTGCTCCAGGCGTTTTGCCAGAACAACAACATTCCGGCGACGCGGGCTTTTGAATACCTCGATCTGGTGGCCGTCAGTATTGCCGCCGACATCGTACCGATTACGGGCGAAAACCGGATTCTGGCGTTTTATGGCCTGAAACGGTTGAATGAAAGCCCCCGGCAGGGCTTGAAAGCCTTGATTAAAGTGGCGGGTTTCCAGAAAAATCTCGATATCTCGAATGTTGTCTTTGGCCTGGGACCCCGGATCAACGCGGCCGGGCGGGTCAAACACGCCAATGCTTCGGTGGAGTTGCTGCTCTGCGAGGATGAGGAAAAAGCCGATGGCTTTGCCCAGGTTATCAACGTCCACAACACCGACCGCCGCGATTTCGACGTCCGCATCACCCAGGAAGCGCTGACGATGATCGAGTCGGACGGGTACATGAATTCGAAAAGTACGGTGTTGTACAAAAATGACTGGCACAAAGGCGTCATCGGAATTGTGGCCAGCCGCTGCATCGAAAAATACTACCGGCCCACCATCATCCTGACGGCCTCGCAGGATAAAGTCGCCGGTTCGGCGCGGTCGGTGGCCGGGTTCGACGTGTACGAGGCCATCGAAGAATGCGCCGATTTGCTGGAACAGTTCGGCGGACACATGTACGCCGCCGGGTTAACGCTGAAGGTCGAAAATGTTCCCGCGTTCCGGCAACGATTTGAAGAAGCCGTCACCCGCCGCCTTAAGCCCGACCAGCTTTTGCCGCTCATCGACGTGGATTTGCGCCTGCCGTTGGGGCAGATTTCCGAAAAGTTTTACCGGATTATGAATCAAATGGAGCCGTTTGGCCCACAAAATATGTCACCGGTATTCGTCGCCAAGCGGGTAAGGCTGCGCGGTTTGCCCCGGATTATGAAGGAAAAACACCTGCGCATCGACGTGGTTCAGGAGGGTTCACCGGTCTTTGCCGTGATTGGCTTCGGTATGGCGCATTTTTATGAATCATTATTGACCCATCCCACGTTTGATATTTGTTATCAACTCAGCATCAACGAATACAAAGGCCAGCGAACGCTGCAATTGATGCTGAGGGATATTAAATTTTAAGGAGTGCGGGGTCAGGAGCGAGGAGTGAATTTAGCAACCTCCTCACTCTTCGCTCCTGACTCCTCACTCCTGACCGAATGATTTTACGCACGGAAAACCTGGTTAAAAAATACGGCTCCCGCCTGGTGAACGACAACGTGAGTTATCAGGTGGCGCAGGGCGAAATCGTCGGCTTGCTTGGCCCGAACGGGGCGGGCAAAACTACGTCGTTTTACATGGCGACGGGCCTGATCAAACCCAACAGTGGCAAAGTGTACATCGATGACCTCGACGTGACCGATTTGCCCATGTACAAACGCGCCCGGCTGGGCATTGGCTATTTGGCGCAGGAGGCTTCGGTGTTTCGCTCGCTGACCGTCGAGGAAAATATTATGGCGGTGCTCGAATTCAGTAGTTTGTCCAAAGTGGCGCAACGCGAGAGAATGGAGTCGTTGCTGGAAGAATTTACGCTCACCCAAGTCCGAAAAAATAAAGGCATGGTGCTGTCGGGCGGCGAACGTCGCCGGACGGAGATTGCGCGGGCGCTGGCCGTTGACCCGAAATTTATCCTGCTCGATGAGCCTTTTGCGGGCGTGGATCCCATCGCCGTCGAGGAGATTCAGAGCATCGTAGCCAAACTGAAATTCCGCAACATCGGCATCCTGATTACCGATCACAACGTCGACGAAACCCTTTCCATCACCGACCGGGCCTACCTGCTTTTTGAAGGAAAAATCCTCCGCGCCGGTACGCCCCAGGAACTGGCCGAAGACCCCGTGGTGCGGCGGGTGTACCTGGGTAAGCACTTTGAGTTGAAACGGAAGATTTAGTATTGGCAGGCTGCCATTCAGCGATGTACTGCTTCATAACCTGTACACAGCTGATTTACACCATGAAAACGCTACGCAAAGTCAAAAGCAAGCGGCAGTCCCCCGAGTTTTGGAACGAACACAGGCTGAAGGTGGCCATTGAAGAAGTAGACCGCAGTGCGATGTCCGCCGAAAAGCGGCTGGCTTACGAGATGCTGATTGCTCAGAATGCAGTAGCGGTATACGGTGAGAAGAAGAAAATTGAGGATGCCAGGCAAGAAGAAAATTTAGCGGTAAAAATGGATGTTGTTAAGAAAGCGCTTTTGCGAGGAAAATTATCCATAGAAGAAATTGCTGAAGATAATGCTGTCTCCACCGACTTCGTTCTCGACGTTCAAAAGCAACTCAGGGAGAAGTAACGAAAGGCATTATCAACACTCCGGCTTTTGAGTTGAAGCGGAAAATCTATGCGTTTGAAGGTTTGAAGCGGACGCCGCGCGGCTTGAGAAGGTTTAGAGCCTGATTGAATTACCTTCAAACCCTCAAACTTCAAACCTACTACCGCATCACCTCCTGCACCACCGCCAGGGATTTGATTTCGCCGAGGCCGTCGGCGTGGAGTTCATAAAATTTCAACAGGACTTCAAGCAGGTAATTCCGCATGGAGCGGTCCATGCGCAGGGCTTGGTCGTACTGGGCCGAAGTCAGTTCGTTGAGTAGCCGAATGGCTTCATCATCAAAAACCGGAAAACCCTGTTCGCTGAGTTGCTCGGCAATTTCCTCGCCGCGCTGGGGGGCAAAACCCAGGAAAAAAGCTAGTTGCATCAGGAAAATCAGGTGGAAATTTTCGTACTGACTTTTGGCTTCGTCCAGCCAGATGACGGACTGGTTCAGGAACTTGAATAACGCCGGATTGCCCGTCTCTTCCTTCAGCGTTTTGCTTAAAATTTCCGTTAAAAACAGCGCAATCACCGACTTGGCGATTTCAAACGGAATGCTGCTGAACGGGTAGTTGCACTTCATTTCCGACAAGCGCTGAATACCCCCCGAATCTTTGTGGTACACGACCAAATCGAGTAAAGTCAGGGGTTGGAAAAGGGCGGCTTTATTGCGTCCTTTTGCCGAGCGGACGCCATTTTCGATGTACGATTGCAGGCCAAACTCTTCGGTGTAAATTCTAACGATGACGGACGTTTCGCGGTAGCGCAGGTTATTGAGTACAAGGCCACGGGTTTTTTGAAGCATGAATCGGGGGTTATCTGAAACAGGAAGTTAAGGAAAAATAACAACTTTTCCGGATAATTTACAACACAAAAGGCCCTCGCGAGTACTTGGGAGGGCCTTTTGCTTTATTTACTTCGCGCTGAGTGAGTCCGCTCAAACGGCCAGTTTCTCAAACTTCTTCCCCAAAATCACCTCCGACGGCGTACCGAGCCAGCCATCGAGCAGGCTGGCGTAGAGGCGACGAAAATCGACGCTGTATTTCAAATCTCCTTCGTCGAGGTTGGTCAGATCAGGCCCCGCGTTGTGGATACCCCTGCCTTCTTCGCTGATCAGAAAGGCGTTGTTGGCCGTGCCGTGGTCGGTGCCGTTGGAGGCGTTCTGCTTCACCCGACGCCCAAACTCACTAAATGTCAGCACTTTGATTCGCTTCATTTGCCCGTTTTGCTTCATGTCGCCGACAAACGCGTGCATCGCTTCGGCGTACTGGCGCAGCAAGCGTTCCTGCTGATTGGCCTGGTTGACGTGCGTATCGAAGCCCGACAACGAGACGTAATACACGTTGGTCACCACGCCCGAGCCGATGAGTTCGGCCACCGTTTTCATCCGCCGACCCAGTTCGCTCTCGGGGTAGCTGGCGCTGGTTTTGAAGACCTTTGATTTCTCGTAAATTGATTCCGCCGACGAAAGGGTTTCGGAAAGCGTTTTGTAGAGGTAATCCACTTCGGCAAATTCCGCGTGGTTGGTTTGGGCTAACTGCTGGTAAAAGCGGTTTTGGGTCTGGTTGTACAACTTCTGCGGATTTTGCACGGCCATACCCTTCACGCGTTCGCCCTTCATCGCCAGGCTCAGGGTATCGTCGACTTCGAGCGCGTCGTAGGGTGCGCAGGTGCCGTTGCAACGGGCATCGAGGTAGCGCCCCACCCAGCCGCTACTCAGGTACTGGTTGGACTCGGAGGCGGTATGCCAGATGTCCATCGAGCGGAAGTGACTGCGGTCGGGATTGGGGTAACCCACGTTGTTGATCACCGTCACGTGCCCGTCGTCGTACAGGGCCTTTAATTTTTCGAGGGCCGGGTTGAAGCCCAGTTCGTCGTTGAGCTTCAGCACGTTTTCGGACTGAATGGCCAGCCGGGGCCGTTCGCGGTAATAAATATCATTGCGAAACGGCACCACGGTGTTTAGCCCATCATTGCCCCCCGACAGTTGCACGACGACGAGTACCTGATTCGTCAATGGTTTGACACCCAGTTGACTGCGCTCGTACGCCTTCAAAAAATCGGGAATAAGCAGGCTACCGACCGTGGCCAGCGCCGAGTTTTGGAGGAAGTTTCTACGGTTCATAATTTCAATGAGTGAATGCGGTCCGCCGCGCGGGTGAATGACCGAATGATAGAATAGGAAATGCCTTTTTATTCAATCATTCGGCCGCGCGGCGGAACGCATTCAGAATTAGTTTAACATAATTGATATTCCGGCAACGTCATGATTGCCAGGGCCATGTCGCGCACGGGGTTTTCGTTGGCTTTTTTCAAAATCAAATCGCGCTGGGCCGGGGCCAGCGGGTGCTGGAGCAGATATCCGCTCAAGGCATCGAGGAGAGCCTGCCCGCGTAGGCCGTTGAAGGCCGTTTCAAAGGCGGGCCAGTCGACGGAGGCATTCATGATTTTTCCGTCTTTTTGCGACAGGTGTTCGGTATTCACATCCCCATCTTCTTTAGCCTTGAAATTCAACTGAGCACCTCGTAGAATAATCTCGGGAAGTTTCATGCGCAGCAGCAGGCTCGACGAGTCGATCCAGGCGCGGCCACCGGGCCAACCCGCGACGTTGGGTGGATAAAACAGCACCTGATCGAGGGCTTTTTGAATGACCAGTACCGACTGCTTACCGCCGTACTCCACGCCAAAACTCCGTTGTAACCCCGCCAGCAATTCAACCGGCGATTTGATTTTGACGCCGACGTTACGCGGTTCGTAAAACCAATCGGCGGTGAAAATCGTCCGCATCAGGTCGGTGATGTCGTAGTCGGTGCGGTGGAAACGTTGGGCTAAATCGCGGACGTGCGACTCGTGCGGGGTATCGTTGACGAAATAGCGGTAAATTTTCGTGACCAGAAACCGGCTGGTTTCGGGGCGGTCGAGAATCAGTTTAAGGATGTCTTCGCCTTTGAAATTTCCCGTTTTACCAAAAACCGTTTTGACGCCTTCGTCGTGGTGAATTTGCCAAAAAACGGCCTCGCCCGTCAGCGGATTGAAGCCCCAACCCGTGAAGGCCCGCGCGGCTTCTTTGATGTCGCGCTCGGTGTAGTTGCTTCTTCCCAACGTGAACAACTCCATGACTTCCCGCGCGAAATTTTCGTTGGGGCTTTGCTTTTTATTTTGCTGATTGTTCAAAAACTGTAGCATCGCCGGGTCCCGCGACACGGCCAGCAGGAGGTCGCCAAACTTGCCCAGCGCGTGTTGCCGCAGCACGTTGTTTTGCTGCTGGACAAACGCCGGATTGAGTACCCGGCAGGCAAAATGCCCGTGCCAAAACAGCGTCATTTTCTCGCGTAGCGCACTTTCTCCCGCGCCCATCCGAGTCAACCACTGGTAGTTGAGATCACCGATTTTACCCCGGTTTTCCTTAATTAAATCCTTGAGCATTTCGCGTTTTTCGGCGGTGGGCATTTGGTCGCGTCGGCTCACCATGTCACGGAGGGCCTTCCGGTTGTAGCCCGGTTCCCCGGCCGTTTCGTGTTCCAGCGGCTGGAACTGCTGAGCATCCCGCACGAGTTGGCCGACGAGTTGGCCAATCGACTTTTTGCTGGCTGCCTGCACGTCCTGCGGCGTGGCTCCGAAGCCCGCCCGCCAGAACAAGTGCTGTATTTTCGTTTGTTGAGTCATTTCCCGCATATCCCGACAAAATATTTTTCTTCTAGGATGCGTTAACGGCTATTTCGTTTAACCTGAATTTTTATTAAAAGATGTTAACTTGCCGTTCCTACAAACCGCTTTAATCATGTTTTTACGAAGTATTATCGTACTGGCCACGCTCTGTTTGCTTTCGTTTTGCCAGAAAAAAGATAACCTGCCCCCCGCCCCCGGCCCGGCTACGGGTACCGTACCGGCTGCCCCGGCACCGACCTACTCATTCGACGAAAAGCCCATTTGGGCCGACGAGTTCGATGAGGCCGGCTTGCCCGACGCCAAACGCTGGGGTTACGACGTGGGTGGTAGCGGTTGGGGCAACAACGAGTTGCAATTTTACACGGAAAAAAAGTCGGAGAATGCCCGCGTCGAAAACGGAAATCTCGTCATCGAAGCGCGGAAGGAACCCGTCGGCAACCGCGCCTACTCCTCGGCCCGACTGGTGACGAAGGGCAAAGGCGATTTTACGTACGGGCGTTTTGAAGTGCGGGCCAAATTGCCCAAAGGCCGGGGTACCTGGCCCGCCATCTGGACGCTCGCCAGCCAGAGCAGCTACGGCAGCAATTACTGGCCCGACAACGGCGAAATCGACATCATGGAGCACGTGGGTTTCGACCCCGGTCGTGTACACGTTAATGTGCATACGAAGGCGTTCAACCACGCCATCAAAACCAATAAAGGCAGTAATACCCTCGTGCCGGATTTCGCGGAAACTTTCCACGTGTACCGCGTGGACTGGACGCCCAGCGACATGAATTTTTTCGTGGATGACAAAGCGATTTTCCGCTTCGAAAATTCGGGCAAGGGTTGGGCGGAATGGCCCTACGACAAGCCGCAACACCTACTGCTCAACATCGCCGTGGGTGGCAATTGGGGCGGGCAGCAAGGTGTAGACGATAGTATTTTTCCGCAACGCATGGAAGTGGATTACGTGCGGGTGTATAAGTTGGTGACGAAGTAATTTTTTTGTCTGAACCAGGATTGGCCGGGATTTAAGGATTTACGGGATGGTCGATTCTTCAGGATAATTGACTCCTAAATTCTGAATTTATATCCTGTAAATCCTTAAATCCCGGCCAATCCTGGTTCAGACAAAAAAGACAATCCAGACAATGATCAAACAACCTCTACTCTCACTTCCAATTGGTACTCATCCATGTCGACGACTACGGCATCGTGGAGTTCGGGGAGGAAATTGAGGCTCAACGCCTGGGTTTCAGTGCAGATGTATTCGCGGTTGGCTTCGAGGGCGGTTTTCACTAATTCTGCGGGCGTTTTTACCGAAATAGTAATTCGGTCGGTCACGTCAAAACCCTGATCCTTACGCACATTCTGAATCCGGTTGACGAAATCGCGGGCGATGCCTTCGTGGCGCAAATCGTCAGTGAGGGTTACGTCGAGGGCAACCGTCAATCCAGCTTCCTGGGCGGTTAAAAAACCGGGCAAATCCTCGCTCTGGATTTCAACGTCTTCAAGGTTAATTAGAAATTGGAAATTGGAAATTAGAAATTGACCATTCTTCTCCAATTCCGCAATGTCCGTGGCGGTCATGGCCTGAATGCCATTGGCGACTTCCTTCATTTTCGGCCCGAATTTTGGCCCCAGGGTTTTAAAATTCGGCTTTACCTTTTTGTTCAAAATTCCCGAGGCGTCGTCCAGGTACTCAACGGCTTTTACGTTGACTTCGGCTTTAATCAGGTCTTCAACGCGAGCCAATTGGCGCTTCACATCAGCGTTGAGTACCGGAATCAGTACCCGCGAAAGTGGCTGCCGCACCTTGAGCCGGTTCACTTTACGGATCGAATGCACGAGCGACGAAACCCGTTGGGCTAAATCCATCGAAGCCTCCAGTTCGGGGTCGATGTGTTCGCTTTCGGCCGGGTGCAGGGTCGTTAGGTGGACGGACTCGTGGCGCAACGGCGAGCGCATGGCTTTGGCCTTGCCCCGAATGTGATTAGTCATGTTGCGGTACAGCCAATCGGCGTAAAACGGCGCAATGGGCGACATCAACTGGGAAACCGTCACCAGGCAATGTTGCAGGGTTTCGTACCCGGCGCGTTTGTCTTCCGTCAGGCCGCCCCGCCAGAAACGCCGCCTCGACAAGCGCAAATACCAGTTGGAAAGCTGATCGGTCACAAAATCCTGAATGGCCCGGCCCGCTTTGGTCACGTCGTAATCTGCGTAAAACGCATCGACATCTTTAATCAGCGAGTTCAATTTCGACAAAATCCAGCGGTCGAGTTCGGGGAGTTTTTCGTGGGGGAGGCGGTCAAACTCATTGAGTTCGTAACCGTCGACGTTGGCATAGAGCGCAAAAAACGCGTAGGTGTTGGTGAGGGTACCAAAAAACTTATTGCGCACTTCCGTCACGCCGTCGAGGTTAAACCGCAGGTTGTCCCAGGGGTTGGCGTTGGTGGCCATGTACCAGCGCACCGGGTCGGCCCCGTACTGATCCAGGGTTTTAAACGGGTCGGCCGCGTTGCCCAGGCGCTTCGACATTTTGTTGCCGTTTTTGTCGAGTACCAAGCCCGTCGACAACACGTTTTTAAACGCAACCGAATCATTTAACAACGTGGAAAGGGCGTGGAGGGTAAAGAACCAACCCCGGGTTTGATCGACGCCCTCCGAGATGAAATCGGCGGGGTAGCTTTTTTCAAAAATCTCCTTGTTTTCAAACGGGTAGTGCCATTGCGCGTACGGCATCGCGCCCGAATCGAACCAAACGTCAATGAGGTCGAGTTCGCGAGTCATGACTTTCCCGGAGGGTGAAACCAGATAGATTTCATCGACGTAGGGGCGGTGGAGGTCAAGGGCCTCACCCCCCGGCCCCCTCTCCGATGGAGAGGGGGTGCGCTGATGGAGGAGTTTTTCGGCTTCGGCCTGGATGCTGTTTTTTACCCGTTCCGTTTCATTCAGGACTTCTTCGTTTGTAAACCGAATGACGTCAAACCCGGCTTCTTTCAAATACTCGGTTCGAGCCTGATCGTACTGCGGATAATCTGCCGTTTGATGAATTTCTCCATCCACTTCCACAACTAGACGAGCGGGTATCGAAACAAAATCGGCGATGTATACGCCAATGGCGTACTGACGCCGGAATTTCACCCCTAAGTTGTTATTGCGTACGACCTGCCATAGCGTATCTTCAGCTTTAGTCGGTGCTTTCCGATTCGAGCGTCCATATTCCTTCAGAATCCGCCAAGCATCTTCGTTAGCCGTAAACACATTATCCACCAAGGCATTACCCCCCTCTCCATCGGAGAAGGGCCGGGGGTGAGGCTTTGTGCGGCTACCCACGATTTTCGCCAGAAACATCTCATTCGCCGCCCGTTGCTCCTCGCTCAGTGCGTCGTCTTTCAGCGCGTGTTTGATGCTGCTTTCCAGTTCAGCAATCGAGCCGATGCACACTTCCTCGCCATCCTCACTGCGCCAGATGGGTAGTGGCGTTCCCCAGTAGCGACTCCGGCTCAGGTTCCAGTCTACGAGGTTTTCGAGCCAGTTGCCAAACCGCCCCGTACCCGTGCTTTCGGGCTTCCAGTTGATGGTTTTGTTGAGCGCAATCAGCTTGTCCTTTACCGCCGTGGTGCGGATAAACCAACTGTCGAGCGGGTAGTAGAGCACCGGCTTGTCGGTGCGCCAGCAGTGCGGGTACGGGTGATCGAATTTTTGGACGTTAAACGCCTTATTTTCCGTCTTCAATTTGATGCCGATGCGCTCATCGACCGAGAGGTATTTCTCCCGCGCCTGCTTTACCCGTTCGGCTTCTTTTTCCTCGTCCGACAGGTATTGTTCTTTCACAAATTCCCCGGCGAAGTCGGTGATCTCCGCCACAAACCGGCCCCGCTTGTCCACGATGGGCACCTCCTTACCAGTTTCGTCCTTCACCATGATCGACGGAATGCCGGTTTGCCGGGCCACCCGGAAGTCATCCGCCCCGAAGGTGGGCGAGGTGTGAACGACGCCGGTACCGTCCTCGGTCGTGACAAAATCGCCGGAAATCACCCGGAAAGCAGGCAGAGTGCCCGGCCGGATTTCGGGCGTGACGTAAGGCAATAACTGCTCGTACTCGACGCCTTCGAGGTGTGCGCCTTTGATATTCATCACTACGGTCCAGGGAATGAGTTTGTCGCCGTCGTGGTAGGTTGTGAAATCGGCGTCCTGGCCTTTTTCGCTGAAATACGCCAACACGCGGTCTTTGGCCAGCACCACGTTGACGGGCAGGTAGGTGTAGGGGTTCAGGGTTTTGACCAACGCGTAGTCAATGTTTTTGCCCACGGTCAGGGCCGAGTTGGCGGGTAACGTCCAGGGCGTGGTCGTCCAGGCCAGGATATACACGTAATTGGTGCTGGCGGCGTCGAAGAGGTAGGCCGATTTGCCGGTGAGTTTCACCTTAAACTGCGCCACGATGCTCACGTCCTTGATTTCCTTGTACGTGCCGGGCATATTCAACTCGTGGGAACTCAAGCCCGTACCCGCCGCCGGAGAGTACGGCTGAATGGTGTAACCCTTGTAAAGTAAACCCTTGTTGTACAGTTCCTTGAGCAGGTACCACAGCGTTTCGATGTACTCGTTTTCATAGGTGACGTACGGGTGCTCAAGGTCCACCCAGTAGCCCATACGCTCGGTCAGGGTGTTCCACTGGTCGGTAAATTTCATGACCGCTTCCCGGCACTTCTGGTTGTAGTCGGCGATCGAAATAGTTTTGCCAATATCTTCCTTCGTGATGCCCAACTCCTTTTCCACCTGCAATTCGATGGGCAGGCCGTGGGTATCCCAACCGCCTTTGCGCTTCACCTGATTGCCTTTGAGGGTTTGATAGCGGCAAAAAACGTCCTTGATGGTCCGGGCCATGACGTGGTGAATCCCCGGCGAGCCATTGGCCGAAGGCGGGCCTTCGTAAAACGTAAAGCTGGGCTGGCCCTCCCGCTGGCTAACCGACGCTTCAAAAATGCCATTCTCTTGCCAAAACGCGAGAATTTCATCGGCCACGGCGGCGTAATCGAGGGCTTTGTATTCGTTAAAGTTCATGGGAATTGCCTGTAAAAAAGAGGACGGATTTCTGGTGAAACCCGTCCGCTTCGGACTTAGTGGCACAAAGTTACGCGATTTGAAGCGGTTTTAGAATGGTGCTTTTTTCGCCCCTCCCGTTTCGTTCGGATCGCTTTCGCTTTCGCTGTACGCATCAACCGGTTAAGCCCACGTCGCTATGTCCTTTTTTCTGCTTTTTTTTGTAAAACTTCGTTGAACCCCTCGTCTCTGAGAAGACAAGCCATAAATACTTCGCATCTTCTGCTCTTCGTTGCCGCCGGACTTGTCCTAATTGAAATTCAACCTCGTTCAATTTGGAACAACCGGCCCTCCACTCATCGCCAATTTATAGCCCGCCAAGATTCTCTTCCGGGTTCAACCAAGGGTGAAGAACGCGAAATTGGTGGCGTCAGGCTATGTTGATGCCCGCCGGGACAATTCCAGATGGGTAGCCCGTCCAACGAACCAGTGCGGCGGTACGATGAAACCCAGGTTGCAGTGACGCTCACCCGAGGGTTTTGGATGGGTAAATATGAGGTGCCGCAGGGACAATGGAAACGAGTGATTGGCGAGTACCCGGATACGCTTCGGGTAGGGATCGGGGATGACTTTCCCATGCACACAGTTAGTTACATCGAGGCGGAAGGCTTCTGTCGAAAGCTAACGAGCAAGCCCGCGCGTCGGGGCGGGGCCTGGATCGAGGAGGGATGTACCTGCCGATCGGCCTACCGAATCCGGTACGAACCCGAGCGGCGGTCCGATCACATTGGCTTTCGCATTGCCATTGCCCGGACTCGTTAGCCAAAATTCACTTTCCAGGCAACCCAATCGCTGCTGAGCGATTATTCTTACTTCAACGGCACCGAAACCCGGGTTGCATCCCAGGCCAGTACCATCGCCGGGACGCTTTCGTCGAAGGAGATGGTGAATTGTTCCAGCGGCGGGTTTTGCACCTCGACGGGCACCTGGATTTGTAGCACGTCGGCCTCGGCTTCGCGGCTGGCCACTTGATCGAAGTTTACACCCCAGGAGTATTGCTTGCCGTTGAAAATCACCGTCCAGGTGTCTTTTTCGGGAATCGTCCAGAGCGTGTATTTTCCGGCGGGCAGGGGTTTGCCACCAATCGTTAGGTCTTTGTTGGTGGTGAAGGTAGTCGCTTCGTTGGCACCCGTCCGCCACACCTTACCGTAAGGCTCAAGACCGCCGAAAATCACCCGGCCCTTTTTGGAGGGACGATTGTAAAACACCGAGATTTCAGCGCCGTTCTGCTTGTACTCGACGGTGGCTTCGGGGCTGGCCTTCTTGGTGTTGGCCTGAATGACTTTAAACGCAACGAACAGCAACACGACCAGAACACCAACGACGATGCCGGTCAATTTTAAGGCTTTTTTCATGAAAACGGGTGGGTTAAAAAAAGTTGTGGGTAAATGCGTTTGCTAAGAAACCAAAATTTTTACTGTTCCGCAAGTGCGCTTCGGCTGTCCGTCCGACTTTTTCCAAGTATCCCTCTTGCCTTCCGTAAAAATTTTTCTACCTTTGCCAGCCCAAATTGACACTACACGCCGACACTAATTCGATACGTTCATGAAAAGGACTTTTCAACCTTCCAACCGCAAGCGTCGCAACAAACATGGCTTTCGCGAGCGCATGAGCACCGCCAATGGTCGCCGGGTTATTACTGCCCGCCGCGCCAAAGGCCGCTGGAAACTCACCGTTGCCGACGAGAAACGCCACAAGCAGTAGTAAAAAGATAAAAGTGAAGAGTGAAAAGTTAATTGTGGAAATTCTAACTTTTCACTCTTCACTTTTATCTTTTTACTACTTTTTATTTGATGCGCGAAACATTTAAGAAGGCCGAACGGCTTTCGAGCAAAAAGATTATTGAACGGCTTTTTGCGAAGGGTAGCGCGGAAACCATCTCGGTTTTCGGCTACCCTTTTCGTGTTTTGTACCTTTCCGGGGCAACGCCGCCCGATGCTGCCCCGGTTGAACCCCAACCGCCCGCCATCCTGATTTCAGTGTCGAAGCGGTATTTTAAGAAAGCCGTCGATCGTAATCTCATCAAACGCCGCATCCGCGAGGCTTACCGCCGCAACAAAGGGCTGCTTTTTGAAGGAACCGCCGCCCATCCAGCTACCGACATCGCCCTGATTTACGTGGCCAAAGAAAAAATATCGTTTGATGCGTTAGAAAAAAAGCTGAAATTCGTTCTAAAACAGATTGCCAAAGCGACCGTGTGATTTTGTGAATGATTTTTGCAGCAACTCTGTTAGGACTATCGCTCACGGGGCCTGGAGCCTCCCCCCCGGCCCCTCTCCGGTGGAGAGGGGTGACTCAGAAACCTGGATTACCTCCCCTCTCCACCGGAGAGGGGCCGGGGGTGAGGCTAAGCGAAAGTCCTATCTGTACGATTCCTGTTCTCTTTTTTTAGAAATCTTGTTTTGACCGACATTTCCATGAAACGCCGTTCCCTCAAACTCCTCCTGCTGACCGGCCTGACCGGAATCGGCCTCACGTTCGCTTCGTTCACCGATCCTGGTGATCGCTTTTTTGAGATTGCCAAAAACCTGGACATTTTCGCTACCCTGTTTAAGGAACTCAATACGTACTACGTCGACGAGATCAACCCCAACAAAACGATGCGCGCCAGCATTGAGGCCATGCTCAAATCGCTCGATCCGTACACCAACTACTTCCCGGAAGACGACATTGAGGATTACATGACCATGACCACTGGCAAGTACAACGGCATCGGGGCGCTCATTGGCACCCGGCAGGGGCAGCACCTGGTCATGATGGTGTACGAGGAAACGCCCGCCGAAAAAGCGGGTCTGAAAATTGGCGACGAAATTCTGAAAATCGACGGGGTGGATTTGAAAAGTCGGCCCGGCCTCGACATTGGCAAACTGCTGAAGGGCCAAACGGGTACGTCGGTAAAACTGACCGTAAAACGCTACGGTCAGCAATCCAGTGAAGAACTATCGGTGGGCCGCGACGTGGTCAAAATGACCAACGTGCCCTACTACGGCATGGTTTCGGACGAAGTGGGCTACATCGACTTGAAGGATTTTACCAACACGGCTTCGCGGGAAGTACGGGCGGCATTCCAGGATTTGAAGGGCAAGGGCATGAAGAAACTCATCCTCGACCTGCGCGACAACCCCGGCGGATTGCTCAACATGGCGGTGGATATTTCCAACGTGTTTATTCCAAAAGATGCCGAAGTCGTGAGTACCAAAGGCAAAGTGACGGAGTGGAACAAAACCTACACGGCACTCAATCCGGCGATGGACGCCGAAATGCCCTTGGTCGTCCTGACCAACAGCCGCAGCGCCTCAGCCGCTGAAATCGTGGCCGGTGTGATCCAGGATTACGACCGGGGCGTATTGGTCGGACAGCGCAGTTTTGGCAAAGGATTGGTACAGGTTACCCGCGATTTATCGTACAATTCCAAGTTGAAAGTGACCACGGCCAAGTACTACATCCCGTCGGGGCGTTGCATTCAGGCCATTGATTACAGCCACCGCAACCCGGATGGTTCCGTGGGCAAAATTGCGGATTCGTTGAAGGCCGCCTTCAAGACCAAAAACGGGCGGGCGGTGTACGACGGGGGCGGCATTGCGCCCGACGTGGACGTTGAAAAGATGGTCCCCGCAGCGGTCACGGCCAGCCTGATGCAAAAAGGGCTGCTTTTCGACTACGCCAACAAGTACCACCACGACCATCCGACCGTTAAGCCTGCCCGCGAGTTCTTTTTATCCGACACCGACTATCAGGGTTTCACCAAGTGGCTGGCCGACAAGGAGTACGATTACACGACGCAGGTCGAGCGGGAGTTTGACGAATTAGAGGCCTCGGCTAAAAAGGAAAAATACTACGACGGCGTCCAGGAGCAATTGAAGTCGCTCCGTACAAAGTTATCGCACAGCAAAGAAACCGATTTGCAAAAGTTCAAGGACGAAATCAAGTACCAATTGGAGCAGGAGATTGTGGTGCATTATTATTTGCAAAAAGGCGTTCGTGAGCTTTCTTTCGCCAAAGACCCGGAAATCCAAACTGCCGTTAAACTCTTCGCCGATATGCCCCGGTATCAAGCGATCTTGAAAGGAAAGTAGGGCAATTTAGGGCATAGAGCATAGGGCAGAGGGCATAGTTGGCTTACGCAAATTTAACTATGCCCTCTGCCCTATGCTCTATGCCCTAAATTGCCCCATGCCCTTACTTCTTTCCCTCGAAACCTCCACCCGCGTCTGTTCCGTAGCCTTGCACCAGCATGGCGTTTTGCTGGCCTGCTACGAGTTGCTGACTGAAAAATCGCATTCGGGAATGCTGACAACGTTGGTGCAACAGGTCGTTGAACACGCCGGGGTTTCGTTGAATCAGCTTGACGCCATCGCGGTCGCCAAAGGCCCGGGTTCGTACACGGGTTTGCGCATCGGGGTTTCAACCGCCAAAGGACTTTGTTACGCCCTTGAAAAGCCCTTGATTTCGGTCAATACCCTCGAAGCGATGGCCTCACAAATCCGCGATTTTATGCCGGTTGAAGCGCTGCTTTGTCCCTTGCTCGACGCCAGACGCATGGAAGTGTACTGTGGTTTGTTCGACACGCAGTTGAATATCGTTGAACCCACGCAGGCCAAAATTATGGATGAATCGGCCTTTGCCAGTTATCTTTCTGACCGACCTATTTTCTTCTTCGGCGAAGGCGCGGCTAAATGTCAGCCGCTGTTGAGCCAACACCGCAACGCCCACTTTCCCACCACGCTGGTTTATCCCAGTGCCCGCACTATTGGCCTATTGGCTACGCGAGCCTACCAAAACGGCCTGTTTGAAGACGTAGTGACCTTCGAACCTTTTTACCTGAAAGAATTTCTTGTTGCCAAAAAGAATACGTAAGCGGGGGAAGAGGGCATGAAAAAGCGCCGAGGCAAAGCCCCGGCGCAATGAAGAATCAGATTCTTCAGAACTTGTTTTATAAAATTGATAGGGTACCTAAAAGAAGCAAGCCGCGCCGCCGCGCTGGTATCTCCCTCAGTGGCTTATGGTTGACACCAATTGCATGGTGTAAAAGTAAGGAAATTTGGTTGATTGTTTGAACAGTGATTAAATATTCAATGCACTTTGGATAAAAATCAACACAAAAAAGCGCCGAAGTAAAACTCCGGCGCTTTGGTACCCTATCAGATAACTTTGGTGAAAATCCGACCTACCACAGTCAGAATTAAACCAAGGGGTATAAATTAATCCGGCCAGGCCGGGTTCATTTCTCAGAAACAACCTCAACGCGGGGTCAAGATCATCCTATAATTTATGGCGGTATGCACTAAATTAATGGTATCCCTGAATAGCAGAATCCCATTTCAAGGGTATATCAAAGCTGATACCCTAAATGTAACCTACCCGAGCAAAAAAAATTTTAAAAGGCCAGGCGATTGGGTTAAAATTGAGCACCTGGTCGGACGGTGAAGTGAGTGATTTTGGTTGGAATTTCAACCAAATTGGTTTGGGAAGATGAAAGAGCGGTTCCTGAAAAGGCCCCTTTTAACTCTAGAAACGACAGTTTTAACGCGCGTATCAAGGTTTCCGTGCTAAACTGACTCATCGCGAAAGTCCTTTACGTTCCGGGTAATCGTTGGGAAATCGCTTCGGCGGCTTTTCGCAGGGCAACCACGATTTCTTTTTTGCGTTGGGTGCTACAGCGAATTTCGGGCAGAAAAATGCTCAGAGCGGCCACGACCTGCGGCCCGTTGCGAATCGGCACGGCGAGGCCGATGATATGGCTCCGGGAATGAGTCGGTGCGAATTCGTCGGTGCGAATTTTTTGCAAAGCCACTTCCAGCCCGGCGGCACTGCTGGCTTCGGGCCAGATTTCTTCCGCTGGAAATCCGTTCGTTTGCAAAAAAGCCTCCCGCTCTTTGTCCGGCAGGTAGGCTAACAGCAGTCGCCCGGTGGCCGTTTCGTACACGCTACGCTCGGTGCGGCTGCGTACCTGCAAATCCTGGTCGGAGTTGACCAGGTGCAGGATGTACCGCTTCTGGTTGCGGAGTACGCCCAACAATGAAGTTTCGTTGAGGTTCGCCGTGAGGTTTTCCATCGCGTCTTTGGCCGCCACCACCAGGTTTTGCCCGTAGGCCTGGCTACCCGTCAGGTTGTAGGCCATCGGCCCGAGGCGGTAGCCTTTTTTCCGCCCTACGTGTTCGAGGTAATTCTTCTCAACCAGCGTTCGCAAAATGTTGGCGCAGGTAGCTTGATTCAATTGAAGCGCCTCAGCGATTTCAGTTAGTGTGAACGCCCGCGACTGGTCGCGGGCCACAAACTCCAAAATGTCGAAGGCTTTGACGATGACGAGAACCATATTTTTTAGGAGTGCCGCGTGCGAAGTGCTTGGTGCAGAGTTAAAAAACAAAGGCTTCGCGCTCTGCACCAAGTACTGCGCACGAAGCACTAAAAAATTACCTTCCCATCCACCCGCCGTCCACCGTCAGGATGGTGCCGTGGACGTAATCGGAGGCGGCAGAAGCCAGAAAAACCGTTGGGCCAGCAAAATCTTCGGGCTGGCCCCAACGGCCCGCCGGGATGCGGGCGAGAATGGACTGGCTGCGCTCGGCGTCGGCTTGCAGGGCGGCGGTGTTGTCGGTGGCGATGTAGCCGGGCGCGATGGCGTTCACGTTCACGCCTTTTCCGGCCCATTCATTGGCCAGCGCTTTCACTAGGCTGCCAATGGCCCCCTTGCTGGCGGCGTAACCCGGCACGTTGATGCCGCCCTGAAAGGTGAGCAACGAGGCGGTGAAAATGATTTTCCCCGCCCCCCTCGCCACCATTTCTTTCCCAATTTCCCGGCTTAATACGAACTGCGCATTGAGGTTGGTTTCGATCACCGCATCCCAAAACTCGTCGGGGTGTTCCGCAGCGGGTTTGCGCATGATCGTGCCGGCATTATTGACGAGGATGTCGATTTTCGGGAAATCCTGCTTCACCTGGCTGATGAAACCGTGCAGGGCGGCGCGGTCAGCAAAATCACAGGCGTAGCCTCGAAACTGCCGACCCAAGGCGGTGACTTCCTTTTCTACAGCACTGCCGCTCGCTTCGAGCGTGGCCGACACGCCGATGATGTCGGCTCCGGCTTCGGCCAGGGCCAGGGCCATCGCTTTGCCGATGCCGCGTTTGCAGCCCGTCACGAGGGCCGTCTTTCCAGTCAGGCCGAATTGGGATTGAAAGCTCATACTTGATTATTGTGATTGTAAAAGTAAAAGGAAAACTGCAGAATCAGCTACCCGTTCCCGATGGGAAATTTCAGAGCTAATTTTTCTGTATTTGTAATTATTCCTTGACTTATTGGGCATTATGTCTTGGAAAAGATAGGGCCGTTGCAAAATTCCAAGCAGGCCGCTGCATCGGATAGTCTCACAAAAAATATTTATCGTCCAAGTCTTGGCAAAGATAAAAATTACAAATACTATTGCAATGTGAAACAATATATTCACAATGATAAAGCATTTCTAAACCTACTGAAGCCAAACATGAAAAGTACAGCTACTTTTTTCGGCCAGGCACTACGGGGAGCGTTGCTCGTATTGGTGAGCCTGGGGCACCTGCTGGCGCAATCAGGAACGGCGGTGACCGTCACATCGGTGACCGGGAGGGTTTCCGACGAAACTGGTAAAGGTTTACCGGGTGTAAACGTAAAGGTGAAAGCCTCGACCGTCGGGGCGACGACCAACGGGGAGGGCACCTACCGGCTGGCGCTGCCCGCCGGGGCAAACACGCTCGTGTTTTCGTTCGTGGGCTACCAGACGCAGGAAATGGCCATCGGCAACCGGGCCACGCTCGACTTGGCGATGGTGCCCGAGGCCAATTCGCTCAGCGAAGTGGTGGTAGTGGGCTACGGCACTCAGCAGCGAAAGGATTTGACGGGGGCTATCGCGTCGGCCGACTTAGTGGCCTTTAAAGAAGCCCCTAACGTGAGTATCCTTCAATCGTTGAAGGGGTCACTGCCGGGGCTGACCATCGGCCAAACCAACCGAGCGGGCGACGAAGCCTCGATCAACATTCGGGGTACGTCAACACTTAATGGCAATACGGCCCCCTTAATAATCGTGGACGGGATTATCTTCAACGGTCGCCTTTCCGACATCAACCCCGCTGATGTAGCCAGTGTCGATGTCCTGAAAGACCCCAGCAGTAAGGCGGTGTACGGCTCGCAGGCGGCCAACGGCGTTGTCCTGATCACCACCAAAACAGGCCGAGCCGCTACAAAACCATCCATCACGTATTCAGGGAGTTACGCCATTTCGTCGCCAACCATTAATGCTAAATTATTGCGTCGGGACGCGTTTCTGGAAAAAATCAGGGACATCAATTACTTGACGGCCTTCACCAAAGAATCGGGCTATACGGCCCCAAACCCGGCCTGGACGTTTGCCAACTCGGAGTTGTTTCCCATCTCGCTGGCGGGTGCCAACTCAACCAACGACTACGACTGGTACGGCGAACTAACGCAGGATGCTTCGATTCAGAGCCATAACCTCAGCATTTCGGGCGGGTCTGACAAGACCAACTACTTTATGTCGGGCGGCTATACGAACGAGAAAGGACTGATCAAAAATGATGATTACGCCCGCTACACGGTCCGTATCAACTTAGACACCGAAGTGACCAAGTGGCTGACGCTGGGAGCCAATACGTCGGGGTCGTTTACGAATTTTTTTAAAGATGCGCCCGACATGAACTCCATCGTGGGAACAAACCCGCTGGTGCTGCCACGAGATGCCAACGGTAATTTCATCATCAATCCCATTGGCGATTTTAATGTAAATCCGTTTCTGGCGGCTGAAAACGACCGCTACGAAGTGCAGAGCCGCTTAGTGGGTAATTTTTACGGCATCGTGCGGATTCCGAGTGTTCCGGGTTTTAGCTACCGGCTGAACTTCGGCAACAACCTCAAGTACTTCAAAAACTACACGTCGAGCATTTATGGGGCGGGCCTGACGGGTTCGGCAGCTAAAAACGACGCGACGCAGTATGAGCAAACGCTCGACAATATTCTAAACTACACCCGCAGTTTTGGCAAGCACAATATCAACGCGACGGCGGTGTACGGCTATAATACGGCCAATTTTAACCGCACGGTGGCCTCAGGTACGGGTTTCTCCGACCTGAACCTGTCGTACAACAGTTTGCAACAGGCTGAAGTACAGAAAATTTCGTCAGAAGCGTGGGAAGAGGCCCTACTGTACCAAATGGGTAGTATAGCCTATAACTATGGCAGTAAATACCTCATCAAAGCCACCGTTCGGCGAGATGGGTTCAGCGGTTTCTCGCAGAATAATAAAACGGGTATTTTTCCGTCTATTGGGCTTGGCTGGGTTATTTCGGAGGAAAAGTTCTTTAAAATACCCGCCATTAACTTCCTGAAAATCAGAGGTAGTTACGGCGAAAACGGCAACAAAGTGGGCCGCTACAGCTCGCTGGCGCGGGTGTCGGCCACCGATGACTCGAAATACGTCTTTGGTGACGGCGGACTGACGGCCATTGGGCGGTCGGTGTCGTCGCTGGCCAACAGCGACCTGAGATGGGAACGTACCCGGGGTATCAACATCGGCCTTGACTTTGCCCTGTTGAATAGCCGCATCGACGGGAACGTGGAGTTTTACAACTCGAATACCAACGATCTGTTGTGGCAACAAACGCTGCCCCAAACGTCGGGCTTCTCTAATGTGTTCACTAACCTGGGGCAAATCAACAACACCGGCTTTGAGTTCATGCTGCACGGTCAGCCCGTGCGAAGCAAAGATTTTGTCTGGGACGTAACGCTCAACTTTACCCAAAACCGCAATAAGGTGGTCAGGATTCTGGGCGAAGACAAAAACAACGACGGCGTAGAAGACGACCTCATAGCGAGCGGCCTGTTTATTGGCCGGCCAATCGGTACTATTTACGACTATAGAACACAAGGAATTTACCAGTTGGCCGACGAAAAACTGGCTGGATTTCAAGCGGGTACGTACCGCATCGAAGACGTCAATAAAGATGGAAAAATTACGCCCGCCGACGACCGGCAGATTCTGGGTAACACAGAGCCTGGGTATTCGTTCGGGATTCAGAATACCGTCTCCTACAAGCAGTTTACGCTGCGGGCGTTTATTAACTCCATTCAGGGCGGCAATAACAGCTACCTGAGTCCCAATTTTCCCTACGCCTATAACGGTACGCCCGGGCAGGCTACCAATGCAAACTGGTTCGATTTCTCCGATTACTGGTCGCCCCGCAACCCCAGCGGCATTCACCCCAACGCGTGGGTGCCAACGCCCGCCGGTGGGCGCGAGTACGTACAGCGCAATTTTGTGCGGTTGCAGGACATTTCCCTGTCATATACCCTGACGGACCAGATTGCGAAAAAAATTGGCGCGGCCAACTGCAAACTGTTCGTAAGCGGCAAAAACCTCCTGACGTTCACGAACTGGAAAGGCTGGGACCCCGAAACCAACACCACACTGTTTCCGGTGGGGGGCCCGGCGGGGGGCGTCAGCACCGCCCTGGGCGTTACGTCGATCAATGCTTTCCCCGTCCTAAAATCGTATTCGTTTGGTCTTGACATCACGTTTTAAGTCCTGCTACACAGATGAAAAACTACTTTATTAACATAGCCCTACTGGCCGGTGCGCTGCTGGTCAGCGCCGGTTGCAAGGAAGACGCATTTCTGGAAGAAGTGCCGCTGGATTTTTACAGCCCCGAAAACTCGTTTATCACCGAAGGCAACTTCAACGCGGCCCTCACCGATTTATACACCCGGGTTCGGGCTATTCAAAGCGTCGATGGCGGGGCTAATCTTTATTCGGAAGTGTTAGGTACGGATATTGCCTTCAACGCCCGGTTAGACCAGGCTCGCTTAGGGAGTTATGCGGTATCGCTGACACCTCAGGGGGATATACCGAGACAGCACTGGGTTCGGTGGTACAAAATTATCTCGAACGCCAACACCATTATTTCGCGGCTGGGTACGTCAAACCTGACCGAAGCCCAGAAGAAGGTGATTGGTGCCGAAGCGCGGTTGTTCAGAGCCTACGCTTACCATAAACTGGTGCATTTGTATGGCGGTGTGCCCCTGATTACGGAAGAGGTAACGAGCCCTAAAAGTAATTTCACCCGGGCCCCGAAAGACGAAGTGCTGAAGCAAATCATTGCCGATGCCACTGATGCCGCTGCCAATCTGCCCGCCATTGATGCCGTGCGGGATGGTAAGCTGAGTAAGGCGGTAGCCAACCACCTACTGGCAGAGACCTATATCGTGTTGAAAGATTACGATAAAGCGATTGCGGCTGCTACGGAAGTAATTGAGAAGTCGAGCCTGAGACTCATGACCGAGCGGTTTGGTAGCCTCAGAACGCAGCCCGGCGACGTGTTCTACGATTTATTCCGGGTGGGCAACCAAAACCGTAAGTCGGGCAATATGGAAGCTATCTGGGTGATCCAGTACGAGTTAGACGTAATCGGGGGCGGGCTGACCTCATCGGGCAGCCCCTTGAATAACCTCGAACGGGTGGTTTCGCCAGCGGTTTTCTCGATCTCTGATCCCAGTGGCCGGGCTGCCCTGCTCGACAATGCGTCGGCATCTACGCTCAACAGCGGAGGACGGGGCGTGTCGTTCGTTCGCCCATCCGATTATTACCTGTACGACGTATGGGGCTTGGACCCTAAAAAAGACAATCGCAAGCTCGATGCGTCTGTGACCGATCTCCGTACCTCGCCGTTCAACATCGTGCGCGATTTTGTTTATACCAACCCGGCTTCGCCCAATTTCGTGGGCAAAAGCCTGATCGATTTCCCGGCCCCCAACTGGGTGTCGGCTACTTGGCGCTGGTATCCGTACCCCTCGAAAGTGACAACCCCCGGTCAGCATCCAGCGGGCCTTATTGCCGACGCGACCAAACAGACGCTGCGGAACACGGCTGGGGCCACGTTCCGGGATATGTACCAGATTCGGCTGCCCGAAACCATCCTGCTTCGGGCCGAAGCGCATCTGCTGAAAGGCAATACCACGCAGGCCGCTGCCGACATCAATCTGATTCGCAACCGGGCCAAAGCCAAGCCCGTATCCCCCGCTGAGGTAACGCTCGACTATATTCTGGACGAACGGGCGCGGGAGCTGATTTTTGAGGAAGACCGGCGGGTAACGTTGTCAAGAATGGGCAAATTGGTGGAACGAGTGAAAAAATACAACCCGCTCAATTCTCCCAATATCCAACCTTTCCACTCCCTGTTCCCAATACCGTTCTCCGAAATCGAAGCGAACAAAGACGCGAAACTGGAACAGAATCCGGGCTATTAATTCATTCGTAGGTTGGTGTCGATGGAACGGCCCGGCTTTGTGGCCGCTCCATTTTTTCACTCTCTATTTTCGCTACCCATGAACTGCAGTCTGCTTTGTCAATTTATTTTGGTGCTGCTGTTTTCACCGGGCATGATGGCGCAATCAGCACATGAGTTTCCCGCCTATTCGGGGCAGGCACTCGTGCCCGTCGTGAAAGTCAGTTCGGGGCGCACCATCCACCGGTTTTTCGATACCTCGCCGTTGAGTCCGTCGGGACGGTATTTGGCCCTGTTTCGCTTTCCGCAGGAAACCCGCTCGCCCCAACCCGGCGAGGTGGGCGAGGTGATTTTGGTGGATCGGCAAACCGGGCAGGAACGCGTCGTGGCTCAATCGCGGGGTTGGGAAATGCAACTCGGGGCCAACGTGCAGTGGGGCCGTACCGACGAAGAACTCTATTTCAACGACGTGGACACAACCACCTGGCAGGCCTTCGCCCTGCAACTGAACCCGCTGACCGGCCAAGCCCGGCGCATGGGCGGTACCGTGTTCATGGCCTCACCGGACGGGACGAAACTCGCCACCTACAACCTTATTTCTTCCCGCCGGGCGCAGGCGGGTTACGGGGTGGTCGTGCCAAAAGACCGGGTGGTTCGGAACGTCGGGCCGGTCGAAGCGGACGGCATCGACGTGGTGAATACCGCAACGGGTCAGGCGCAACGGGTAGTGACGATTCGCCGGATTTACGAAAAAACGGTTCCGAGCATCGCCATCGCCAACCCTCAGGAGTTTGAATACTACTGTTTTCAGGTGAAGTGGAATCCGCAGGGCACCCGTTTACTCACCACCATGCAGTGGGCACCGCTGACGGGTGGGCCGCGCCGCCGGGCTGTCATTACGATGCGCCCCGACGGTTCCGACCTCCGCACCGCCATCACGCCCGACCAGTGGGCGAAGGGCGGGCACCACATCAACTGGACACCCGACGGCGAACACCTGTCGATGAACCTGAACGTGGACGGAAAACCGGGTCTGGAAATCATCACCGTCCGGTACGACGGCAGCGACTTGAAAACGGTCTTTTCGCCCGGTTCCGGCCATCCGTCGTTTCAGACCGGCGGCTTGCCGTTTATGGTCACGGACGCGTATCCGGGCGAGTTGGGTCTGACCGAAGGCTCCGTGCCCATCCGGCTGATGAACGTGCAGACCGGCACCGAGCAAACCCTCGTGAGCATTTTTCTCTCGAAAGCCGAGGGTGAATTCCGCATCGACGCCCACCCTGCCTGGGACCGGTCGGGACGCTACGTGATTTTCAACGGCTTCACGGACGGTACTCGGGGGGTGTTCCTGGCGGATGTGACGAAACTACTGGGCTTGCCTGCGCCGAAGGCGGTTTCGGGTGGCCGGTAAATGAAAGTAGGTTATAAATAAGTGTGTGTTTTTAGACTGTCTTTCTGGTTAACTTTTCTGATTTTTTTGCAAAAAAGTACTCCCGTGAAAAATAATTTTTTTGTAGTTACATCACTTTCACTGCTGCTCCTCAGTTTTTACGCTTGTAAAAAAGAGGATAATGCGGGCGTGGTTCCGCCCGTAGTTCCGCCAGCGGGAGTCGTAAAAACATTTTATGTTTCTACCGCCACGGGGGACGACAGCCGAACCGCTGAACAGACGAAGAAGGCCAGTACGCCCTGGAAGACGATTCAAAAAGCGGCCAATTCCGTACCCGGAGGTTCCACAGTGATTATTGCCGGAGGAACGTATGTCGAAAAAGTATCCATTCCAACCTCCTGCAACGGCACCCCGACGGAGCGTACTGTTTTTAGAAATAAAGAAAATGAATCGGTTGTTTTGGACGGGAAAAATACCGGTAGTCAATACGAGGGATTGTTTAAATTAGTGGGGAATGAATACGTGGTGGTGAAGGGAATCACCGTGCAAAATGGCTATTGGTACGGCTTCTCCGGCGAAGGCTCGAAAAACATCACCCTCGATAGTTGCAGCACTTTCAACACGCGGGCTTCGGGCATTTACGTCAAGACTAGTTCGGAGGTAACCATCACCCGGAACAACATCCGAAAGGCCTGTCAGGAACTAACCCGCGACAGCTTTGGCAATGGTTCGCAGGAATGCATCAGCGTGGTGATGGTCGACGGGTTTAAAATAGCCAACAACGAAGTGTGGGACACGTCGCAGGTAGGCGATGCCGGAGGCGAGGGAATCGATGCCAAAAGCGGTTCGAACAACGGCGAAATAGCGAACAACTACGTACACGACATCGCCCGGCTGGGTATTTACGTGGATGCCGGCAGCAAAGACCAGTTCAACGTCCGGGTGCATTCAAACCGGGTTTTCAACACGGGAGGTATGAGCGTCGCCGGTGAAATCGGAGGCCATGTCCACGAGATCTATTTCTACAACAATGTCGTGAAAGACAGCAAAAGCTCCGGCTTGACGTTCCAGGCGATTGGCAACGGGAAATACACCAACGTGTACGTGGTCAACAACACGTTTTACAACAACGCCCTGAATGGTTTTGCGGGGGATGTTGGCAACTACAGCAAGAATACCGGCAACAGCAATCTCGTAATCCGAAACAATATTTTTTACAACAAAATAAGCAATTCCCGCTTCTCGATTTGGCACGACCTCGCCCAGCCGCACGTCATCAGTAACAATTTGTATTTCGATTTCAAACCGAGCAACAACAGCAGCAATAGTTTCAACGCCGCTAAACTAACC